>DFYS01000075.1 GCA_002383405.1 Moorella sp. UBA4076 | reverse complement strand
GGGTTTCGTCTTCTTCATTAATGAAAACTACTGTTCCACAATTAGGACAGGTAACCTCTACCTTGTCTTCATCATCAAGAACGTCGGCATCAAAGCAGACAATCTCGTGGCACTTGGGACACTCTACTTCGATATAGTCATCCAGGTCGTCGTCATCTTCGTCCTCGTCATCCTCATCGTCCTCGTCATCATCGTCGTCATCATCAAAATCCTCGTTGTCATCATCGTCATAGATTTCATCTTCCAGGTCATCAAGGTCCTCGTCAATGCTTTCCAGGTACTCCTCCAGTTCCTCATAGTCTTCGTGCAGGTCGTGGAGGGCTTCAGCCATTTGTTCCAGGACATCAACCATTTCTTTGAGGAGGCGGGTTTCCTTGCTCTCGGGATTCAAATCCATGCCGTCTGCTAACCCTTTGAGATAAGTGACTTTCTTGCGTACGTCTTGCATGATTTGCACTCCTTTCCCTTCACCCTTTTATTATTGCCGGCCGGTGCCGGCCTTAAACTAGGCGCGCTCCATATAGGTACCGGTTCGGGTGTCGATGCGGAGGACGTCACCCACCTCAATAAAGAGGGGTACCTGGATTATGGCGCCGGTTTCCAGCACAGCGTTTTTAGAGCCGCCGGTAGCTGTATCGCCCTTGACCCCCGGTTCTGTTTCGACAACTTTTAATTCGACGAAGTTGGGTAACTCGACCCCCATGGTATCGCCCTGATAGAGGAGTATATAGATATTCATGTTGTCTTTCAGGTACTTAACAGCATCATCGAGCTGTTCTTTACGTAAAGAGAGCTGTTCGTAGGTTTCCGTATCCATGAAGTAATAGTTTTCGCCGTCATTGTACAGGTACTGCATCTCGCGGCGGTCGATGTGAGCGCGGTTGACTTTCTCGCCGGCGCGGAAGGTACGCTCAACAACAGCGCCGGTACGCCTGTTCTTGAGTTTGGTGCGGACAAAAGCCGAACCTTTGCCTGGCTTGACGTGCATAAACTCAACAACGGCATAAACTTCACCATCAACCTCAATGGTAAGACCGGTACGGAAGTCGTTGCTGGAAATCAAAAGGGATACCTCCTAGTTGAGATGTGGGAGGTGGAAGGTGGGAAGGGAGAGATTTGGCGGAATTGGCTGCGCCATTTCCTGATTGAAGCCTGCCTGCTCTCATTTGCTCCCGGGCACTGGCGACGGGGGCTGTCATGGGCGGCTCCAACGAAAAAAGCGGTAAAGGCTCGTTTCCCGGCCGGACCGCCCGGGCTGAGGCCGGCGCCTGGCGTTTACAGCTCGATAAAATCTCGGGGGGCGTGGGAGAGGACGCGGGCACCGCCCTCCTGGACCAGAACTACATCCTCGATGCGGATGCCGCCCCGCCCGGGCAGGTAGACCCCCGGTTCGACAGTTGCTACCATGCCAGCGCTTAATTCTACTTCGCTGCGGCTGGAGAGGCTGGGGCTTTCATGTACGGCCAGCCCGACGCCGTGACCCAGACTATGGTTGAAATAGGGCCCGTAACCGGCGGCAGCAATATGTTCCCGTGCGACCGCATCAACCTCACGGCCGGTAATACCGGCACGGATAGTGGATATAGCCTGCTCCTGGGCTTCCCGGACGATATGATACAGCTGGCGCCACTCCGGCGCCGCCGGCGCCAGGGCTACTGTCCGGGTGAGGTCGGAGTGGTAGCCGCCATAGACAGCACCAAAGTCCATTACCACCAGGTCGCCGGGCTGCAATACCCGCTCATCCGCTACCCCGTGGGGCAGAGCCGCCCGCGGGCCACCGGCTATAATGGTGGTGAAGGACGGGCCCCTGGACCCCTGCCTGCCCAAAAAGTACTCCAGTTCCAGGGCTATATCGCGCTCGGTGATGCCGGGATGGACCACCTGCAACAGGTGGTTAAAACCGGTATCAGCCAGGTCGATAGCTTGCTGCAGTAGCTGCAGCTCATAAGCATCCTTTATCTGGCGCAATCCTTCCACCAGGCCCCTGGCAGGCACCAGCTCGACAGACCGCGGCCATTTTGCCGCCTGCGCGTAGAATTCTTCGTAGGCAGCATAACTGAGGTGCTCGGCTTCAAAATGCAGTCTGGTCACGCCGGCGGCATTCAGGGTGGCTCCCAGCTGCTCCCAGGGTTTGCTCCCTGTATCTACTATCGTAAAGTCGGGCGCTTCCTGCCCGGCCTGTTCGGTAAAACGGCCGTCGGTTAAAAGGTAGCGGGCGGTGGCCGTAATTATAAGCTGGCCGCTATCACCAGTAAACCCGCTCAAGTAACGGCGGTTTTCCTCCTGGCATACCCACAGGGCGGCAATATCACGTGCTGCCATCAGCTGACGCAGGCGATCTAATCTGCGCGATATAGAACTTAAGAGCTGCAATGTTGGATTTGCAGCAGCATCTGGCTGCGTCTGAAGCCCGTCGGATCCTTCACCAAGCAATACTGTCATCCCTTCGTATGTAATCCCGGATGGCCGTCGCAGCTGCCCTCTTCATTTCCTATCTCCCCCACCGCGCATCCGCGCCAGCTCAATAGCAGCCTGGAGCCCCAGACGGTAGCTTAAAGTACCCAGGCCGCTGATCTGGCCGGTTACTACCGCCGCTGTTACCGTCTGGTGCCGAAATTCCTCGCGGCGGTGGATGTTGGAGAGATGGACCTCAACTGCCGGGCAATCCAGAGAGGCCAGGGCGTCGCGCAGGGCAATGCTGTAATGACCCAGGGCCCCCGGGTTGATTACGACAGCATCCACCCGGCCCTGGGCGGCCTGAAGGCGGTCAATGAGGGCACCTTCATGGTTGGACTGGAAAAACTCTACTGTCACCCCGGCAGCAGCAGCCTGCTCCCGTAAATCCGCCTCAATATCCGCCAGGGTCGTACGGCCGTAGATTTGCGGCTCCCTGGTGCCCAGGAGATTTAAATTAGGCCCGTTTAAAACCAGGATCTTCATGGCTGCTATTTTACCATAATATTTCTCTCTTGGGTAGGGGCTACTTTAAAATAGATGTAAGAAGTGGGAGGTGGGATGTGGGAGGCTGGTAGGAACCGGCTACGCCAGTTCCTGATTGAAGTCCCACACCCTGCCGTTTTCATTCTTCTGCTGGTGCCGCTCATAAGCGGCATGAGCGTCTACCCCGAAAAACCAAGGGTATATCCATGTTCACCGAAGTGACGGGATATACCCCTGCTTATTGCTCTATTGCCGGCGATGCGAGTCTATGCGGTGCTCAGTTCAGCCTTTACCCGGCGCGGCCAAAAGTAGCACTATTGACTTCCCCGCCTACTTGGCGCCCAGTTCGGTGGCGAACCTTTCTTTTTCCATCTCCCGGCCCGTTTTTACCCTGGTAAAGCGGTCCTTCAATTTGTCCATAACCTCAGGCATGGTGGTGTACTCCATATCTTCCAGGGGCAGACGGTGAGGCTCAAAGGGTCCCAAAGAACGCAGGTAATTGGCGATGTCGTTGGCAATCTGCCGTGCCTTATCAAAAGCGACATCGGCGAAGAAGTCCTGGGGACCGATCAGGCGGCCACCCGCCAGCTGGAAGCCCATCGCCACCACCCGCGGCGGCCCGTCAAAACGCGTCGGCGCGGACTGCTCAAGGCCCACAGGCATCAAGGGCCCGATATGGGAGCCGCGCATCCAGCCGGCCACCAGGTGGGGATTGGCGAAGGGCTCCAGGGCCTCGCCGACAGCCGGCAGGCCGCTCTGGCAGCGGACAATACACACCGGGTCATCCTTGCCGACGTAACGCCCGGCCATCAGGTTCAGGCGCTGGGTAGTGGATACGGCGGCGATGTCACCCGTTGTTTTAGCATAGATGGATTTGATGCAGTAACGCCCCGGGGCGCCGATGAAGACCAGCAGGTCGTAGAGCTCCTCCGGCAGGGAAAACTCCACCCGCTCGTTCTTAATCAAATCATAGACCTCAAAGCGAAAGCCCTGGTGCATCTTGGGGTCAATGACCAGGCCGATAGTATTGAAAGGGTCGGCGAACATTTTATACAGGGGTAGATTCCAGGCGCCGGGCTCGGTTTTATCAGCAGCGAAGACAATTACCGGCTCGCTCTTGCGTTCCTCGAACTCCATTTCCGCCACCCCGGGCCCCATACCCTTGATGTTACCGGAGAAGGCGTCGGAGAGGAGATCCTGGCCGGCCCCGTACAGCTTCATCTCCCGCGCTACTTCGGTGCACTGCAGAAAAACATTCCAGGCCAGATGGTGAATTTCCGGACAATCGACGCCATATTTATGGGTCATGATAAGGTCAATATCATCACCCACATGGGCCACCCGGTAATCGATTAGCAGTTTGCTGGCCGCCAGGCTGCGCTCCGCCGTTTCCAGCAGGCGCGGGTGGACGCTGGAATGACCGACATAGCCGCCGATATCGGCCTTGATAACACTTAAAGTAATCCTCTCACCCAAGGTTACATAACCCCCTTGCCTGTAATAAAAAGTATTTGTGTTATACTTTATGCTATCTTATTCGATATAGAATAGCAGATTCCTCTTTTTGCCCGCCACTTTTTGCAAAAAAAAATAAGCCCCTGGCGGGCACTGCGATTTGAACACCTTAAAAGATTCCGGGTCTGCTCAGCCTACCTTGCGGCCAAACTGACAGCAACAGCCCGGGGAAGCCGATACGGTGACTGACCGGGTTCGTGATAAAAGCTAGTGAGCAATGTTGAAGCTGCAGGCCTGGATGGCAAGCCTGAGCTGTTACCGTTCAATAGCCGGCAACATTTGCCATCCCGGCGGCAACTTGAACTTCTGCCTGATACAGCAATTCATTCGCCGGCCTAATTATAATGCTATAGCGTCCATTAAAACAGCCCCCTGTGAACGGCAGGGGGCTGCTTGTACATGTTTCTCGGAGCGGCGGCAACCGGAGGTATGGTGTCGTTGGCGGAAATAAATCTCATTCCTCGGGTGCTTCAGGTATATATGCTTCTTTCATCAGCAGGCGGGTCATTTCCTGGGCATCCTGAATTATATTTAACGCCATATCGTAGAGTTCTTCGTAGCTGCGGTTTATCCTGGCTATTCCCTGTTCTACGGCTTTTGACCCCACGGCGGCCGCTTCCCGCGGATAGACCTCCCACTCGTCCATGGTGGGCAAAAGGTAGTCGTCGGTCAGCAGGCCTTTATCCTCGGCATATTTGGCCAGTTCATAGGCGGCAGCAATGCACATCTCGTCGGTAATAGTTTTCGCCCTGACATCAAGGGCACCGCGGAAGATGCCCGGGAACCCCAGTGAATTATTCACCTGGTTGGGGAAGTCGGAACGGCCGGTGGCTACAATCCTGGCTCCGGCTTCCTTGGCTTCCCAGGGCCAGATTTCGGGGATGGGGTTGGCGCAGGCAAAGACAATGGCTTCCTCGGCCATGGAACTGATCCATTCTTTTTTGATGACGTCGGGGCCGGGCTGGGAGAGAGCGATAACTGCGTCGGCACCCCGCATGGCTTCAGGAATGCCGCCTTTCCGGCCTGCGGCATTGGTTAACGTGCACATCTCCCATTTTTCCTGGTGGGTTGCTTGAAGTTCGGTACGCGAGGGATTGAGAATCCCTTTGCTGTCGGTCATATAAATGTTACCCGGGGTAACGCCGGCTTTGATCAGCACGTGGGCAATGCGGATGTTGGCCCCCCCTGCGCCAATCATGGCTATCTTGACTTCATTTATTTTCTTGCCCACCAGTTTGAGGGCGTTAACCAGGCCGGCCAGGGTGACGGCTGCCGTCCCCTGCTGGTCGTCATGCCAGACAGGAATCTCCATTTCCTGGCGCAGGCGGTCCAGGATACCAAAACATTTGGGCTGGGAGATATCCTCCAGATTAATGCCGCCGAAGGAAGGCTGGAGGTATTTTACCGTCTGGATAATCGCTTCCGGGTCTTTGGTATCCAGGCAAATGGGCACGGCATCGACGCCACCCAGGTACTTGAATATCAGCGCCTTGCCTTCCATGACCGGCATGGCGGCCTCGGGGCCGATGTCGCCCAGGCCCAGGACCCTGGTGCCGTCGGAAACAACGGCCACCGTATTCCATTTGTTGGTATACTCGTAAACAAGCTCTTTGTTTTTATTGATGGCTTTGCAGGGTTCGGCTACCCCGGGGGTGTACCAGATGGCAAAATCATCCAGGCTGCGAATGGCACAGCGGGGCAAGGTCTGCATTTTACCGCGATAGAAGGGGTGAAGTTTCATGGCGTCTTCAGCCGGTTTTTTGGCTTTAGCCAGGAGTTCTTCTTTGCTCAGCATGGTGTCGTGTTCCTCCTTTTGCTTTTACTTGCAGGCGTATCTGGCTGTAGCTTCTTCATAAAGGTCGGCGCCGTAGCAGTCGTTGATAACGGTGGCGGGGAAGTTTTCGACTTCGAAGGCCTGGAGGGCCTCCGGTCCCAGTTCGGGGTAGGCTACTACCTCAGCCTTCTTGATACTCTTAGCAATCAGGGCCCCGGCACCGCCGACAGCGGCCAGGTACACGGCCTTATGGTCGACGATGGCTTTTTTGACTTCCGGCGAGCGCGAACCCTTGCCAATCATCCCTTTAAGACCGGCTTCGCCTATCAGGCGCGGTGTGTAGGGGTCCATGCGGCCGCTGGTGGTGGGCCCGGCGGAGCCGATGGCCTGGCCGGGTTTGGCCGGCGCCGGGCCGACGTAGTAAATAACCTGCCCCTTAAGGTCCGCGGGCAGTGCGGCGCCCTGATCGAGGAGGGCGATTAACCGCTTGTGGGCCGTGTCCCTGGCGGCGTAAATAACCCCGCTGATGAATACCTGATCGCCGGCCCGCAGGTCGCTGACATCAGCATCGGTCAAGGGGGTACGGATGTACTTGGTAGTCATTCTTTTCACCTCCCAAGGTAACGCTTTTGTGGCGGGCGGCATGGCACTGGATGTTAACGGCCACGGGGAAACTGGCGATGTGCCGGGCAAATATTTCTATATGGACCGCCAGGGCGGTCACCCGGCCGCCGAAACCCTGGGATCCTATCCCCAGGCAATTGATGGCCTCCAGGATCTCTTTTTCCAGGGCGGCTATTTCTTCGCGGGAGTGGGGTTGGCCCAGAGGCCGCAACAGGGATTCCTTGGCCAGCAGGGCGCATTTTTCAAAGTTGCCCCCTATACCTACACCCACGACAATGGGCGGGCAGGGATTGGGTCCGGCCTTTTTTACCGCCTCGACGACAAACTTCTTAACCCCCTCGTAGCCGGCAGCCGGGGTAAGCATGCCCACAGCGCTCATATTCTCGCTGCCCCCCCCTTTGGGGGCGATGGTAATGGTCAGGTGATCGCCGGGTACGATCTTGGTGTGGATTATCGCCGGCGTATTATCGCCGCTGTTCTTGCCGTCTACCGGCGGGTAAACCATGGATTTGCGCAGATAGCCACCGGTATACCCCCGGGCTACCCCAGCGTTGATGGCGTCGTAAAGGTAGCCGCCTTCAATCCGGACATCCTGGCCCAGTTCCAGGAAGATTACGGCTACGCCGGTATCCTGGCAGATGGGCACCTCCTCGGTAGCGGCGATGGTGGCATTTTCCAGCAGCTGTTTTAAGACGTCCTGGCCTGGAGGTGAAACTTCCTTCACCAGGGCTTTTTCCAGGGCCTGGCGCACGTCTTCGCCCAGGTAATAGTTGGCCTCCCGGCAGAGCCGGTCCACGGCTGCGGTTATCTGGCTGCAAGTGATGGTTCTGGCCATGGCATTCAATCCTTTCTCCTGGTTTAAAGGTATGCTGGCGGCAGTTCCCGGCCACAGGCGGGGCAAACGAGAGGGTCGCCTGTATAACCCGTAAAAGCTTCATTGCAGTAAGGACAGACTTTGCGCGGCACCTCCCCACCGCAAATGAGATAGGTATATACCGGGTCAAACTTTAGACGAGCGCACTTCCTCGATGGCAATTTTCACTACCGCCTGGGGCCGGGGCAGGCCTTTTTTTTCCACCTGGGCGGCCATTTCGTCGTAGAGCTGGCCTGTCGTAACAATTTCGGCCTGGCCGCTGCACCTGACCATGGCTCGCTCCTGGCGGCTGACGGCCACCACACAGACACAGGGATTGGCAAGCAGGTTCTGGTAGGTCAGCTGGCCGTAAATTTCAGCGTAGGCCAGGGTTTTTTCGTCCAGCACTCTAAAGGTACCTTTAGGGGCGACGTTGGGACAGCCGTCCTTATTGACGGTCGCAATCAGGCACAGGTTCTCGCCGATAAATTTTTGCATTGCGGTTGTCAGGCTTGCCAACTTTATCTCCTCCTCTGTTATTTCTAGCCGCCGATGGTGACTTCAGGAACAAAATCGCCCGCCTTATTAATATTCTTGCAAATTACGTGCCAGGTTAAGAACTTAAAGAAAACCGACCTGCAGGACAGGCAACGTTTAAAATAGTTTACATTAACGTTAAGTAATGGCCGCGAAAGAACATGGCATAAAAAACTGCTGCCGGTTGCCAGCCCCATCAATATTCCATGGCCATAGAAAAATTGACCCACCATGGCAGGCCCGGCACGGAAAAATATACTGCCAGCAAATAAAAGACGGTGCTCCCGGCCAGGAGCACCGCCATAAGACAAACTACCATAGGCCACCTATTGTGCACCGGAACCTTCCATTATAGGAGTCGACTATCCCTTTAAGCTTTGCTAGATATTCTGCAGGTTGCTTTTTGNNTCAATCCCTTTTATTTGTGGCAACAGGTGAAGGAATTCCGCTGTTCGAGCTATATTTTCCTCATCATCGTTAAATCCCGGGATTAACGGGATGCGAACGACGATATCGCCTTTAAAATCGCGATTGAGCTTTTGGAAGTTGTCAAGAATTACCTCATTGGGCACCCCAGTCCCCTCTTTATGCTTTTTACTATCCATGTGTTTTATATCACAGAGGATAAGATTACAATATTTAGCTACCTTCCATAGGGTTTCATAAGGAGCATACAAAGCTGTTTCGATGGCTGTGTGGATATGACCTTCCTGGCAGAGCCGGAGCACCGCCGCGGAGAATTCAGGGTGAAATAAAGGGTCTCCCCCGCTCAGGGTTACACCTCCCCCTTTATTATAGAACATCTTATACTTGGCCACGTGCTGATAAAGCTCTTCAGGCGTAGTTTTATAGCCGATAACCTCATATACCTCCTGGGGGCAAACCTCCACACACTTACCGCAGCTGGCGCCCAGGCATTTTTCCCGGTCTATTCTCCCGATTCTTTCCAGCCTAACGGCGTCCACGGGACATACCTTTTCGCATTGGTGGCAAAAGACGCATCGATCCCCATGGATGATCATAATCTCCGGGTCGGGGTTTATTAACTCGGGATTTTGACACCATTTACACCTCAGGTGGCAGCCTTTTAAAAAGACTAAAGCCCTCCCCCCTGGACCATCATGAACGGCATACTCATCTACTTTGTGGATATAAGCTTCGCCTGCCGTGCTCGCAACCATATCCCATCACCTTTTCTATCTTTATTAATGACAAAAACTAAAATTGGGTAGATCCTGATCGATACCTCCCAGGATCTACCCATTTCCCCTCTACAGCTTCTGCTCCACCCGCGATACCACTGCTTCCTGCATGAAGGTGGGCAGCGAGGTAAAGAAAGCGTTGTAACCGGATACCCTCACCGTAAGATGAGGATACTTCTCCGGGTGCTTCTGGGCGTCCCGCAATACCTCGCTCGAGACAAAGTTAAATTGCATCTGGGTCTGGCCTTGCTCCAGACCACTCCAACAATAATCCACGAATTTATCCAGGCCAGCCTCGCCGGCCACCGAGTTGTAATCAAGCCGTTGATTGTAGATGTACGCCCTGGCCTTGCCTTGATCAACCTTCAGGGCTGACCTTATTCTGGCCCACGGCCCGGATTTGTCAAAATCGGCATGCGGGTTAATCCCGCCGTCGCACAGCTGGTCACCGCGTTTTCTGCCGTTAGGCAAAGCGCCTACGAAGGGAGCGGCCTGGAACATCCGGCTTACGGGAAGCTGGTTGGGAAGGATCGCGAAACCTTTGAAATCGCTGGTCTCCTTCTTGGTCCTTGCAAAAACGTCATTGGTAGCCCTGGCCATGATCGCGTCGGCATAGTCATCATCATTGCCAAACTTGGGTGCGTTTCGGAAATCCCGCCTCATGTCCTCATAGCCTTCCCAATCAGCCTGCAGGGCTTTTAAGAGCTCTGCCATGGTGTATTTCTTTTTATCGTAAATCCAGTACTTCACGGCCGCCAGGCTATCTATGGAATCCACCCAGCCAACTATACTCTGAAAACTGAGCGGCGCCATACCAGGATCATTGAGCGCATCAAAACCTGATTCCATGCAGGATTTGTACAAAAGGCTTATAAAGGGCATCCTATTCTTTTCTAGTTCCTCCACATGCATATTGCGGATCCGCGCCTCAAACTTCACGAACCACATATACTGGTCCAGCCAGGCTTGATAGAACTCCTCAAAATCCTTGAACCTGGCGGGATCTCCAGTTTCTATCGTCTTAGCCCACTCAAAGCCCGGCTCGGGGTCGCGGCCATTAAAGAGCGTGAATTCCATCGCTTTTTCAATGTCGGCATAATGAGCCTCGCGCCGGCAGGGTCCTTTAGAATCGACATAAACCCCCGGGGTATTGCATCCTACAATCCCCCACTGCCTGGCCTGCTCCAAGGTAAACTCGCCGGGATACTGGCTCAAAAGGGTTTCGATGGCCAGCGGGTCGTTCCTCAGGGAAGGAAGGCCCAATCCCGTCCTTATTACCTCACACACCCTTCTAAAATCATCCCTTTTAGTCCCGGGAAACCACCGGAATTTAATGTCCGGGAAATGCAACCGGTACCCGTCCCAAACATCCAGGATTAAGCGCGTTAACTCATTGGTGGCATCATGGCCGTCTTTATCCTGACCACCAAGCGTCCAAACCGTATAATCCCGGGTTCCCTGACCCGACTTGCCCAGACCGCCAAACCTCGCCGTACCAAACCCGGACGTTTCATGGTACTTGGCTGCCACACAGGCTAATATCGCCCCCGCTGTAACCCGGTCAAGGGTTTTCTCTTTGAGCACATCACGTTCATACCACTCCCAGAAAAGGTCATCCGGCTTGAAGCAACCGGGGTGACAGGTTTCCAACCCCCGGAAAACACAATAACTGATCCAGAACATCTGGACGGCTTCCCAGAAGGTGCGGGGAGCGTTCTCCGCCACCCAATCACAATTCGCGGCTGCCTGCTCAGCATACAACCTCGCCTTCTCATCCGGCATCTGCGGCGCTGCTTTCCTCGCCTCCGCTGCCATCCTCCTGGTAAATCTTATCACCGCCTCGCCAACCCGGATCTGCGCCCTGGCGTTATTGATCTTTTCCAGCAGCGTATCCGTTTTCTTGTAGTTCAGCGGCTCATTTACTCGAACGCGCTCAAATTCTGCCTCGTACTCCCGCAACTTCTCCTGCTTCATTTCTATTAACTGGCGCCAGCCAAGCCGCATGTACCAGTCATGATCGGCGCTGGCACGCTGGACCGAGCCATATGCCTCCGCGTATCTTCCAGGGGCCTCGGAGCAAAAGTACATGCGGCGCTCCAGCTCCGTCAGGCGCGGGACAACCCTCGTTGAGGCATTGAACCTGTTGCCCACCTTTTCCTTTAGCTCCTGCATGTCCTGGGCCGTTATCCTGACCTTCTTGCCCTCCTGCCAGTACAGCATCTTTTCCGGTGCCTTCTTGAAGTGCGCCTCCATTTGCGCCCAGTTTTGCTTCTGGGCGTCCCCCGGCATCCCGTGCTCATCACCGGAGTAGAGGCCGATTACCATCTCGTAGGGCCTGATTCTTATAGGCATATTATCAAGCACTCTCTCATACGCCTTAGCAACCAAAATCGCAACTGCGTCATTTGGATTCTCATCGACGACTTCCTTCATGGCGATGAAGGGCGTCATATCGGTGTAGGCTTCCTTATCATAGAAGTAATCCGGCTCGTCGACGCCGATCTTGTCGGCGACGGAAAATCTGAACTTCCAGACCTCCGGCACGACAATCTCCCAGGCCTTGCTGGTAGGGTTATTCGGCGTGTCCAGCTTCACCCCCGCTTCTTCCGGAGCGAACAAAAACCCTTGCCCGTCCTTCTGCTGATGCAGCTCCCTTATTTCCTCCAAGGTCGTTTTCATTTTTGCTTTTACCCCCTTCATTAATTTTGGGAATCAGGAATTCTTAATAAAGCTCCCTTCATCACATCTTAAAACACACCTCCTGGCTGAATTTGGTCCTGCCTTACTATATTCCCTTGCAAAAACCGTGCCAGGGCGAAATGGCCCTTAAATAAAGAACGGTTGCCCCAGCAACCGTTCACAAGAGTTAACAGATTTGTTAAGCAGTCAGACCATTTACCTGCCCTCCATCCGGGCCAAATAAGCCTCTGCTTCGGCCAGGGAGGCAAACCCCCGCCGGCGAAAGATAGCGGCAAAGGTCTTCTCGGCCAGATTTTCGCTATTGCCCACCGCCGCCATCAAATCGGTGTAATAACTTAACAAAGTATCGTCGGAATAGGTCTCCAGCTCGCTGCGCAGGTAGTTTTGAAAATGAGCCAGGCCGTCTTCTTTTTCCGCCCCTTCCTGGGAAGGCCGGCCGACCACATGGGGATATTTAGCCCTGACCTCCTTTTCCCATTCGATTTCGATGGCCATGATATCGTCAATCAACGGGTTATCATTCAGACACGGGATCAGGTTGTCCATACGGGCGTACTTTTCCGTCATCAGGTTTCGGCCATCCTGCCGGGCTGCCTGCAGGTCCTGGAGGTAGCACGCCAGGGTTTGCTCCGACCAGTTGGTAAAGGCCGCCCCCCGTACCAGGACAAAGCCGTCTGTGTTTTCCTGGCAGGGACTGGGCGCGGCGGCGCGCACCTGTTTAAACATCTCCAGTTCGATCTTTAAGATGTCTTTAATCAATTCAGCTTTACTCATCCTGTCAGACCTCCAATGGTTAACCCGGAATTAGCCGGTGAAAAACCGGCCTGCTTGAGTCGCCGGGCCAATCCGTTTACATCTTCAGGCTGCAGGGATTCCGTCTCCTGGTACTGGTAGCCTTCCCACCTGCCGAGGAGTTTGTATTTTTTGCCGGCGTAAGCATGGAAGGGAAGAACATCCACCCCGGCTATGCGGCCTTTGAGGGTACCCAGATAGGCGGCAAAAGCGTCGAAATCGGCCTCACTGTCATTGAATCCCGGTATAACCGGAATGCGCACCCTGATGGTGGCCCCGGCAGCCGCCAGCCGCTCCAGGTTCTGCTGCACCACCGCCAGGCTGCCGCGGATGACATCCCGGTATTTGTCGCCGTCCATGGTCTTCAGATCAATAAGAAAAAGGTCGGCATAATGGCGCAACTCATCCAGGTAGGCCCACTGGCAGAAGGCGGCGGTGTCAACGGCCACGTGCAGCATCTCATCTTTAAACCGCCGGGCCAGTTCCAGGGTAAAACGAGGGAAAAACAGGGGTTCACCGCCGCCGATCGTTACCCCGCCGTCAGAACTCAGGAAAAACATTTCATCACCTTTGGCCTCCTGGACGATTTCCGCGATGGTCATGGCCTGGCCGACCCATTCCCTGGCCCCGGTGGGACAGGCGTCCACGCAGCGGCCGCACCTGGTGCACAGCTCCCGGTCCAAAACGCTGACCGCGCCCTCCAGACGGGCGGCCCCGGACGGGCAGACCTGCACGCAGGTGCCGCAGCCGGTGCACTTTTCCGGGTCATAGTTTATTTCCCGTTCGGGATTCTGGGTCTCCGGGTTATGGCACCAGGGGCACCTGAGAGGGCACCCTTTCAGGAAAAACGTCGTCCTGATGCCCGGCCCGTCCTGCACCGAATAACGCTGGATATTGGAAATCAGCGGTTGCCGGTCCAGCACGGCGGTTGTTTCTATCCCATCCACATTCCTCAACTCCTTAATACAGGCGTGTTCCCCGGGCTACCAGTTCAGCAAACTTCCGCGGCAGGGTTTTGATGTCGTCGATAAATCTTACCTGGTCACCATATTCTCTTTTTAATTCCGACCGGCTCTCCTTGCTGCAACCCAGTCCCAGGGTTATTAATCCCATGTGCGCTTTGCGGCAGTACTCGATGGCATGCCTGACCTCGCTCCCCCAGTTGGAGGCGCCGTCGGTAATGTGGATGAGCAGCGGCCGCCGCCGGCGTTCGCGCTGCTTTAACATCAGCACCGTGGCGATAATGGCTTCTCCTGAAGCCGTTTTCCCCCGCGGAACTACAGTATAGAGCCTGCCCTTGCGCGATAATTCGGTCAGGTAGCAGATATCAAAGGCTTCGTTATAGGCGAAGACGCTCGTGTCCCGGTTCAGCTCCTGCAGCGCCTCGTACAGGGCATAAAAAACCCGCTGGGCGTTCTTCCACTTGGGACCAACCATGGAACCGGAAGCATCAATAAGGAGGACAATGTCATGGTCCATTTCATAGACCGCTTTCTTATAAAGGAAGACTTCGCCCGTTAACGGTGCCCGGTAGAGGCGGCGGGGGTCGATCTTGCCGCTCTTTAAACCGCGGCTGATGACATTCCTTTGCCGGCAACGCTGGCGTAAACCTGCTTTCAAGTGCAGGTAGAGCTGCCGGTCCAGTTTTTCTTCCAGGGGTAAAATGATTTTCCCCGTTTTAATGGTTACTGTCCCCTCGTCGCCCTCGCAAACCCTTTTTACCTCGGCCGTCAAATCCTGGCTCTCGGCCAGGGCCGCTTCAATGGCCCGCAGGGTGGCCGCGGAAATCCTGGCGGCAGGTTCCCGGTAAGGATACGGCTCGCCCTCCCCCTCCATCAGGGCCGCTTGGCGGTCGGCCGGCCAGAATTTTACTATATCGAGGAAGGACGGCCATATCTCCATATAGAGTTCGGAGCGGTAATGGCAGCGCTCCAGGACGCTGCGCCGGGAGGGACATTCATTGAGCAGCCGGCCTATGATAGAGTTAAGCAGGCGCAACGGTTCCCCGTAGAGGGCTGCCTGTTCGGCAGTCGCCTGTTCCCAGGTCTTTACTGAAAAACCCTCTTGATACTTGCAACCGCATCGATCAGCCGCCAGGAGCCACCAGAGGTGGAGCAATTCTTCCACCGACGGCGGCGGGAGAAAATGCTTTTGCGCCCGGTTAAAATCGTTCCCCCGGGCTACTTCCGCGTACAAGCCCAGGACCGACCGGTTGGCCAGGGTATCCAGGTAGATCCTTTCGGCTATCTCCAGGTACTGCTGGAACTTGTGACGCTGGGGGGCTTCCAATTTGCCGGCCTGCTCCCCGGCCAGCTGCTCCGCCTTCTCGCTCCACTCGATGCGCCGGTAGGCCTCCCTTACGGTAACTCCCACCACATAGTCGGTCTTGCTGGCCGGTACAGGGTATTTTCCCCGTACCTGAGAGGGGTCGAGGATAATGGCCGAGGTTTCTTCAGGGGATTTCATGCCTTCCCAGATAATGCTGCCGACGTTCATCCCCAGGTAACCCGTCAGCTTGCGCAGGGCGGCCAGCAAGCGGGCCAGTTCCAGGGACGCCACCGTCGATTTATGGCGGCGCCAGTACTCCGATATCCCCTCTTCGCCGGGAATATAGAAGCTGGTGATAACTGTGCCGGGAGCGCCCTTCTCCTGTTCCATCAATAGACCCCCTTACCCTGTCCCTGCCGGTTTATCGATCCAGATCGCCGGTAAAAAGTATATATTTAGTGGTTTTTCTGGCATCCGTCAACCCTTTCTCCAGGTGCAGGGCCAGGAGGATAGATTCCAGGTGTTCCCGGTCAATCTGCATGCTGAAGGTAATCGCCTCCCTGATAGACGCTCCCGCCGCCACCAGCTCGGCGATCATCAGCGAGCTGCGCGTCGAGACATCGAGAGGCGTCTCGGCGTGCCCCCGCATCTTATTGACGATGGTAACGATTTCGCGCGCCTGTTCGCGGTCGACGCCGGTTTTCTGGGCCAGGACTTCCGCCTCCACCTCCGCCGGGATGTAATCCATGAGAATGGTGTAGAAGCGATCCCGCAAGGCCGGGTCCAGCATTTCCGTGCCTACGAACTCTTCGCCCTCGTTCATGGTGGCGAAGATAACTACGCCCGCGGCTACCTCAATGAGGCCCAGTTCATCTATCCACACCCGCCTGTCTTCCGCCAGCAGGGAAAAGAGCATGTTCAGGGCCTTGGGGTGTTCGGGCCGGTTGATCTCCTCCAGGTGAATGACGCAACCGGGGGTCTGGACAGCCTGGGGAAACAGATAGGGGCGGTAGCGCGTCTCGCCGTCGACCAGAGCATGCTCGCCGAAGAGCTGCCCCGGTTCGGCCAGGATGCCGACCTGGAAGGTGGCCATCGGACGCTGGTAAACAGCGGCAAATTGCCGCACCAGGCTGGACTTACCGCATCCCTGCTTGCCGGTGATGAGAATATTGACCGGGTGCTTGCGGGAAATCGCCTCGAAATGGTGCAGCATGAGGTGCGTTTCGGCATCAATATAGAAAAAAGGGTCGGGCGCAGGGATTTTCAAATTGTTGTTCATATCTTATTCCGCCCTTCGCTCGCAAAAATCATGGCTGGTTCTATAAAAAGCAGGAGCA
>DFYS01000160.1 GCA_002383405.1 Moorella sp. UBA4076 | reverse complement strand
CCGGGTTACGGCCGTCAAAGGCGTTGCAAAACCCGGGAGCAATCCCGGGGACAAAGGGCGCCGGGTAACCCTTTACTTCTCCCATTAAATAGAAGCAGGAAGCAAGAGGCAGGAAGCAGGCAGAACATCCGGCACTAAACCACGGATGGCTCAATGGGAGCGGGCAGGCACGGGTAAAATGATATCTGTCCGCCGGCCGCCGGCTTTGTAATTGAGTGTCGCGAAGCCTGCTCCGCAGCCGCCGGCGTCCTTCCTGCTGCCGGCACCCGGCACTCAATCATGATCAGCTCGCTCCCTGGTAGGCAGCCAGATCAGGATGGTTTCCATTTTTAGAGCTGCTTTATTAGCGGTTGAGTGCTGGGCACAAACCCTACCTTAAAACTAAAGGGAGAGTGAAGTTAAGATGTGCGGAATCGTTGGTTATCTGGGTCCGCGCCCGGCAGTCCCCATATTGGTTCAGGGACTGGAAAGGTTGGAGTACCGGGGCTATGATTCGGCCGGTATCGCCGTATTGCAGGACGGTGGGCTGGTGATGGAGAAGAGCGTTGGCAAGCTGGCTGCTCTAAAGAGCCGTCTCAACGGCGGTATGGCCGCAGCGCGGGTAGGGATCGGCCATACCCGCTGGGCGACCCACGGCCGGCCCTCTGATGTTAACGCCCATCCCCATTTGGACTGCAGTGGTAAATTTGCCGTCGTCCATAACGGCATTATCGAGAATTACCAGGAAATACGGGAGCAGCTGGCGGCCGGGGGTCACCGCTTCATTTCTGAGACGGATACCGAAGTCCTGGCCCACCTGGTGGAGGAGTATTACAGCGGTGACCTTCTCCAGGCGGTATTGAAGATGCTGCCGCTTTTACGCGGTTCCTACGCCATGGCCGTGGTCAGTGTCCATCACCCCGAGGAAATGGTAGCCGCACGCCAGGACAGCCCCCTCATCGTCGGCCTGGCCGCGGGGGAGACTTACCTGGCTTCCGATATCCCGGCCCTGCTGCCCTATACCCGCGATAACTACATCCTGGAGAACGGCGAAGTAGTCCATATCACCCCCCGCGGCGCCGGCGTCTACAACACCGACGGCAGCCGCAAAGCCAAGCAGGTCTTCCACGTCGCATGGGACCTGCAGGCGGCGGAAAAGGGCGGCTACGCCCACTTTATGCTCAAAGAGATCCACGAGCAGCCCCGGGCGCTGCGGGATACCCTTAAAGGCCGCCTCGGGGCCGACGGCCGCGTCAACCTGGAAGAGGTCCACCTGACACCGGCGCAGGTCCGCGACCTGCAGAAAATAGCCATTATCGCCTGCGGCACGGCCCATTACGCCGGTATGGTCGGTAAATACCTGCTGGAGAAACTGCTGCGCCTGCCGGTGGAAGACGACGTCGCTTCCGAGTTTCGCTACCGGGACCCGATCCTCGATGCGCACACCCTGGGCCTGGTCATCAGCCAGTCGGGAGAGACGGCCGATACCCTGGCCAGCCTGCGGGAGGCCAAAAAGGCCGCCGCACCGGTGCTGGCTATCACCAACGTCGTCGGCAGTTCGGTCGCCCGCGAAGCCGACCACGTTATCTATACCTGGGCCGGCCCGGAGGTCGCTGTGGCTTCCACCAAGGCCTATCTCACCCAGGTGGCGTCCCTGTACCTCCTGGCCCTGTACCTGGGCGAGCAAAGGGGCGGTGCCCCCTGGGCTCCAGAAATCGCCACCGGCCTTAAAGACCTGCCCGGCTATGTGGAAGAGTCTCTGAAGCTCGAGCCCCGCATCAGAGAGCTGGCCGGGCAGATAGCACCCCACCGGCACGCCTTTTTCATCGGCCGCGGTCTGGATTACCCCGTCTCCCTGGAGGGCTCGCTGAAGCTGAAGGAGATTTCCTACCTCCACGCCGAAGCCTATGCCGCCGGAGAGCTGAAGCACGGCACCCTGGCGCTGGTCGAAGAAGGTACGCCGGTCATCGCCCTGGCCACCCAGGCAGAGCTGCGGGAGAAGATGCTCAGCAACATCAAGGAAGTCAAGGCCCGCGGCGCCTGGGTCCTGGCCCTGACCCAGGCCGGCAACACGGCGGTGGCGCAGGAGGCCGACGCCGTCCTTTACCTGCCGCCGGTGCCCTCTCTCCTGGCGCCGGTGGCGACGGTGGTGCCCCTGCAGCTGCTGGCCTACTACACCGCCGTCGCCCGCGGCTGCGACGTCGACAAACCGCGCAACCTGGCCAAGAGCGTGACGGTGGAGTAGGGGCATTAGCTGGCGGGTTACTGTGTCGGTGTTAGTGAAGTTTGCGAATCAGACAATAGAGTTCGCGAATGGTTTTAGTAAAGTTTGAGAATCTAATTTGAGTGATGATAAACCCTGCAGTTAGTTGCTGCAGGGTTTTATTTATACATCCAAAATCTCCTGTGATTCCAACGATTGCAGGAGATCTTTGCTCTGTTGAACTGTTAGAGTCGGGAGATGTTGTGGGAAAATATGTTTGCCTTTTTATCTAAATTGTAGTATAGTAAAACTGTTAAATGACCGGGGCCAAGATTGTGGTATAATTAGGGGTGTAAGCATGGCTAAACAGAAAGGCAACGTTTACGATGTAACGGTCAAAGATCTATTCGGCAATGGCAGGGAGGTGCTCGTAAATTACTTCGGCAGTATAAAAGTAGAGCAGGCAGAAGATCTCAAAATAGAATTTAGCAGATTTCAGAGCAAAAGAAGCGATCTGGTCATGAAGGGCCAGATGGAAGGGCATACTATAGCCATGCATATCGAGTTTCAAAGCAGCAATGACAGGAATATGAGATATCGGATGCTAAGATATGCAGCTGAAATAGGCGAACAATACGCTTTGCCCGTATACCAGATGGTCATATACCTGGGGCGAAAAGAGCCCGATATGGTCGATGAGATAGCATATGACTTTGGGACGACGAATAGACTGGATTACCGGTATAAGGTGGTAGACATAGGCGGTATAGCGTATGAAGAGCTCAAAGCGAGCAATAACCCTCTTCTCTATTCCCTGTTACCGTTGACTGACAGGCAGAGGCGTAAAACCGAAGAAGCGAAGTTTTTGAAACGATGCATAAAGGATATCATAGATGCGCCATTCAAAATGGAGGAAAAGCGGGAGACAGTAGCAAGGGCAGAGGTATTTGCGGGGCTGGTATTCTCGGAAGACATAATAGGACGTATCTTTGAGGGGGTGGAAAGAATGCTTAATTTGGAAGAATCGGCGGGATATCGAAGGATTTTTAAGAAAGGTGTTGAGAAAGGTGTTAAGAAAGGGGTTGAGAAAGGGGTTGAGAAAGGCAAGGCTGATTTGATAATCAAGCTGTTGCAGAAGAAGTTCGGGACGGCACTGTCAGGTGATTATATAAAGAAGATAAAGAAACAGAATGACGCAACCCTGGATACTATAGCTGATAATATATTCGAAATAAGTGATATAGGACAGCTCAACGATTATCTCGTATAGCCAAACAATGGGGCGGGAGTTTATGGAGTGAAACTATCAAGAAGTATATCGAAGCGCAGAAGGGGCTGGAGAATTTTTGCTTGCTGTAAGCTAAAATTAGAAGGTTGAAAAACAATTGGGCCACCTTGCTGATACCATATCCAGCACCAGAAAGGTGGCTTTTCTATATTTAAAAACAGGAAAGCCGATATGTAAATACTCAGGTCGTCACTATTCTCATGCCGCCCCGGGGCTGCCTGCAGTCAGGATTACGAAGCCGGTCAGGCATCATCCGAGCTTCGAGGCGCTTCTATCAGGCTGCCGCCAGATGGGCTGAGCAGTTACGCCGACATGAACAAAATAGGCCTTGCGATGCCTATTGACAAAGACAGGTAAAGCAGCTAAACTATATATCGAAATTAAAATATACTAATGTAGCTCAAAGGAGATGCTTTCCAGTGAGCAAGCAGGTCAAATTGCTGTTGCTTGGCGCCGTGTTTTTAGCGGCCTATTTCCTGCCCTTCCAGCACCCACGCATGCAGGGCGCTATCCTGGAAGCCTTCTACATGTTGCAGGAATACGCCCGGGAACACGTGTTGTTCTGCCTGATACCGGCTCTCTTCATCGCCGGGGCGATGAGCAATTTCCTTTCCTCGCGGGCGGTCATGAAGTACCTGGGGCCGGAAAGCCCCAAAGTGACAGCCTATGGCGTGGGCGCTGTATCGGGAGCAATACTCGCCGTCTGCTCCTGTACCGTCTTACCCTTATTCATGGGGATCTACAAGCGCGGCGCCGGCCTGGGTCCGGCCGTCGCTTTCCTTTACTCCGGGCCGGCCATTAACGTCCTGGCCATTATCCTCACCGCGCGGGTGCTCGGCTGGCAGATCGGCCTGGCCCGCGCTCTGGGTGCGGTCCTGTTTTCGGTAGTCATCGGCCTGATCATGGCCCTGCTTTTCCGGGGTGAAGAGCGAGAGAGGGCCAGGGGGCTGCTGCTGCCGGAAGAAGGAGAAACCCCCCGGACGCTGGGGCAGACGGCGTTATACTTCCTGGTCCTTATTTTGATCCTCATCTTTGCCGCCTGGGGTAAACCGGCGGAACAGGCCGGCTTCTGGTATGCGGTATATACCCTTAAATGGTATTTAGTGATCGCCCTCCTCGCAACCCTGGCCGTGATGCTCAAAGCCTGGTTTAAGCGGGCAGAACTGTCAGCCTGGGTAGATTCGACGTGGGACTTCAGCATTAAAATCCTGCCCCTGCTTTTCGGCGGCGTACTGGTGGCCGGTTTCCTGATGGGCCGGCCGGGCGTTGATAGCGGCCTTATCCCGGCCCGTTATATCGCCATGGTGGTGGGGGGCAACAGCCTCTTAGCCAACTTTACGGCCTCCATTGTCGGTGCTTTGATGTATTTTGCTACCCTGACAGAAGTACCGATTATCCAGGGGCTTATCGGCTCCGGGATGGGTCAGGGGCCGGCCCTGGCCCTCTTGCTGGCCGGTCCGGCTCTGAGCCTGCCCAATATGCTCGTTATTAACAGCGTCCTGGGCTTGAAGAAAACCTTTGCCTATACCTCCCTGGTAGTCATCATGGCCACCATAACGGGGATGGTATTTGGAACCCTGGTGGGCTAGAATTAAATTCAAAAAGGAGATGGATATTGATGGAGATCAAAGTGTTAGGTACCGGATGCGCCCGGTGTAAGGCCCTGGAACAAAATGTGATGAATGCCCTGGCGGAACTGGGTATAGCTGCTGACGTGGAAAAGGTGACTGACATCAATAAGATAACTGATTATGGCGTCATGATGACGCCGGGACTGGTGGTTAACAGCAAGCTCAAAGCAACTGGCCGGGTGCCTGACAAAGAAGAGATCAAGAAGTGGCTCCAGGAGGAATAAGCTGCTCCAGGAGGAATAAGCTGCTCCCAGCGGGGCCACGGGTGTTGTTCTGCCATGCGCCCTCCGGGAACCTGCTTCACCCCATGTACCTCAGCGGGGCCACGGGTGTTATTTACCCGCGGCCCTGTACTGACGCATGCCATTGGAAAATGGCGTCGTGGCTCGGATAAGCCAATTCTTTTGTTGCTTTGATAAAATTTTAGCACCTTGTCCTGGACACCTTAAGTTAGGCCACGTTTGCGAATCATGGGTCAGCACTGGCCGCGCGGCAGCTTATGGATGCCTCAGCACTGCCCGTGGCCTTTGCGGCTTGACAGTAAGTGGTATGAACCGATAAACTATGCATGCTGATATAAGAATATAATTTGCGAGGAGGGTTTGGATGGAGCGCCTTAACCATATGAAAGCCGAATTTTTTAAAGCCCTGGCGCATCCGACCAGGGTGCAGATCATAAATCTCCTCCGTGGCGGCGAACGCTGCGTCTGCGAACTGATTGACGAATTGGAGCTGGAACAGCCCAACATTTCCCAGCACCTGGCCGTCTTGCGCAAGCAGGATATTGTCGAAGCTAATAAAGAGGGTTTAAGGATGATTTATCGTCTCAAAGACCCCCGCATCATTGCTTTAATGGACGTGGCGGAAGAGATTATCGCCCGCGAGATCGCCGAGACCATGGCCCTCATGCAGGGATTGAAAAAAGCATAACTGGCTATTAGTTAACCCGGGGATGGTAAGTACCCCGGGTTCTTATTTTGTCAAGAGGTCAGGAGGTAAAGATAAAGGGCAAGCACGGCCTTGCTATTGAAGCAGATATAGTTTTTGTCACCCCGGCGATGGGAGGTAGTGGTACCACCCCTCCATCTATATTCGAACCATCAAACCTTAATTAAAGTACTGGGTTCCTGATCGCAAGTCTGTCGCGCTGCCATTTTGGTACCGCATCGGCAGCACAGGCGTCTACCCGTATGTCAGGATTACTGGCACAATTTTGCAAGTGTACCTTTTTTGCCCTTGCTGGCATAGGCTATATTAATACCGCCCTGGGAGGGATATTCATGCCTGATGGTACCCGACAATTTTGCCCGGAAGGGAATCCTTACACCATTCAGCCCGGCGACACCTTTTTCAGCATCGCCAGCCGCTTTAATATTTCTGTTGACGACTTGATTGAAGCTAACCCGGGAGTTGACCCCAATAACCTGCGCGTAGGCCAGGTAATCTGCATCCCCCTGGCGACGCCGCCGGTAGTCTGTCCGCCAGGCAATCAGCCCTACACTATCCGCCCCGGCGATACCTTTTTTGACCTGGCCCGGCGTTTTGGGATTTCAGTCCAGGATATAATCAACGCCAACCCGGGCGTCGATCCCAACTCGCTGCTGGTCGGCCAGATTATCTGTCTGCCCATCGGCCCCGTGCCGGGAGCATGCCCGCCGGGCAGCCAGTCCTACACTGTCCGCGCCGGGGACACCTATTTTTCCCTGGCCCAGCGTTTCGGCACCACGGTGGAAGAACTCATCCGCGTCAACCCCGGCGTCGATCCCAACCAGCTGCAAGTTGGGCAGATTATCTGCATCCCCGTAGGAGCAGCACCGCCAACCTGCCCACCCCGAACTCAGCCCTATACCATCCAGCCCGGTGACACCTGCTGGGCTCTGGCCCAACGCTTCAATACGACCGTTGCAAGCATTCTTGCCGCTAACCCGGGATTGGATTGCAGCAGCCTTCAAGTCGCCCGGATTATCTGCATCCCTACCACTTAAACTGCCAGCTAAAAAAGCCGTACCGCAAACCCGGTGCGGCTTTTCTTTTAGCAGCACTCTGGAAGAAGGTCGGTGGCAGGGGTAATAAACTGGGCTTAATTAACGGCGGTGCTTCTTTTGGCGCCGCCGGCTGCTTCCTCCTGGCTTCCCCCCTGCAAAATCCGGTCATCCTGGAGTTATTTCTGGCCTGGCAATAAATTTGTTTTGATATACTGGATAGATAATTGACATCACCAGACGGGTAGTATATAATACAACCATCAAGCATTGACCTTCTATATATAGGGGTGAAAGGTAGCGAAAAAAATGGATTATACCAGCCGCGAATACTGGAACGGTATCATCAAGATGTGCCTGTCGAAGTTTTTTATCCTGCGGGTCCTCTATACCCAGCCCATGCACGGCTATGAGATAGCCCGCATTGTGGCCGAAGTCACCAGGGGCTGCTGCACGCCCACCGAGGGGACGATTTACCCGGTACTCCGGGAGTTCGAGGAAGGCGGTTACGTCACCTCTTCCCTGGAAATAGCCGGCGGCCGGGAGCGCAAAGTCTATACCCTTACTTCTAAAGGACAGGAAGCCTTCCGGGTCGCTGTAGAGGCCTGGAAGGATGTTACTAATTATATTTTACAGGCGGTCAAAGTACCGGAAGATAGTGATTAATTGTAGGGAATTGCTAAGGGATAGCACCGTACGATATCACCCCAAGCAGCTAACTGTCCCGGTAGCAGCGATTATCGGTGTGCCTCTCTATATCCGCGTCGAAACGATGATCCCCATCGGTATAGTGCTGCTGCAAAAAGGCATGAGCCTGGGCACCCTTATGGCCCTGATTATCGGTGGTGCCGGTGCCAGCATCCCTGAAGTTACCCTGCTGGCG
>DFYS01000056.1:2571-16870 GCA_002383405.1 Moorella sp. UBA4076 | reverse complement strand
TATTAAATAATACTACTGTAGTAGCAATTACTTCTCGACAGGTAGCAAAGGAGTTGGTAGAATAAAGAATGAAGCTAGACGAGGAAAACCAGCAAGATGACTTGAGGCCCGAACCCTACGCAACTAAATTATATCGGCAGGCCGTAGCGGGAAGAAGTGATGGGAACAAAGGGGGGCTCTTGGTATCGATGGATGATACGCATGAAGAGATAGTAAAACGTTTGCACATTGTGCAGGGGCATGTGGCTGGACTGGCGCGTATGGTAGAGAGGGGAGAAGGTTGTACCACTGTTTTACACCAACTCGCAGCTATTCGCTCGGCTGTGTATAAAATTACGGAGCTGGTACTGGTAATTTACGCTGATGATTGTCTTAAGGTTTCTCAAAAAAGAGAGGACACCGGTTCCAGCGCTCAAGAGCTGGTAAAACTCCTGTGCCAGTTTTTAAAGTAGGTCCATTCTCGGAACGGTTTTTTAGACAGCGGAAAGAGGGGAAAAGGCCTGAAATCGGTATCAGGTCTTTTTTATTTTTAAATATAAAGGACACTTGACAAAAACCAGGGGTAACCGTTAGAATGGGAAATAGATAACACCCCCACCCGGGGGGAGGGGGTCCCTGCAACTAGAGAGGTTTTTCTTTTTTTACAACACAAGTTCTAAAACCTACAAAAAACAGGGAAAGGGGCGACCGGTTTGAAGAGCACGGATGTACTGGTTATCGGCGGTAGTGCAGCGGGTCTTACGGCAGCCATTGCTGCCAAAAGGTATTTTAAGGACAAGAAGGTTACCCTGTTACGTAAAGAAGAAAAGGTTTTGGTACCCTGCGGCATCCCTTACATTTTCGGGAGTGTAGGAAGCCCCGATAAAAACCTCATCCCGGACGACACGCTGGTTAATATTGGTATCGAACTGGTTATCGATGAGGTTACAGAGATTGATCGACATAACAGAGTAGTCTCGACGCTGAACTCTGGCCACATCACCTATGACAAACTCATCCTTGCGACAGGCTCATCTCCAGTTGTTCCGCCGGTTAAAGGGGCTGACCTGGAAGGCGTTTTTGTAGTCAAAAAAGACATTGCCTATCTCGAGAATCTCAAAAGCGCCCTGAACAAAGCGCGAAATCTGGTTATCGTCGGCGGCGGCTTTATTGGGGTTGAGTTTGCCGATGAATGCCGCAAAGGGCGAGAACTGAATGTTACCATCGTTGAGCTTTTACCCCGTTGCCTGGCCCTGGCATTTGATGATGAGATCTGCACCCTGGCGGAGGAGAAGCTGCGTTCTCACGGGATCAACATTATCACCGGGAATAAAGTCGAAGAGTTTCTGGGTAACGGCAAAGTAGAACAGGTAAGGCTTGCTGATGGCGAAACCTTGCCTGCCGGCGCGGTGATCTTTGGCATCGGTGTGGCGCCCAATATTGAACTGGCCGAAAAGGCGGGACTAAAAGTTGATAAGCGTTTCGGCATCTGGGTTGATGATTATATGTGCACCAGTGACGCCAGTATTTTCGCCACTGGCGATTGCGCCGAAAAAAGCTCGTTTTTCGGTCACGGGCCGTCTTGCATCAAATTAGCTTCCGTAGCCACCCATGAAGCCCGGGTGGCCGGAGCCAACTTATTTGGTCTCAGGCGGGCCAGAGGCGCAGCAGTAGGCGTTTTTTCGACAATTGTCGGCGACCTGGCCCTGGGGTCGGTAGGCCTCACGGAAAGGGCGGCCCGGGAAGCGGGTATTGAGGTCGTAACTGGTACCGCCAAGGCACCTGACCGGCACCCGGGCAGTATGCCAGGGACCAGGGAGCTGGGTGTAAAATTGATCTTTACCAAAGATACCGGCGTTATTATAGGCGGGCAGGCTTACGGCGGTACTGCGGTGGGCGAGCTGACCAACCTGCTGGCGGCTGCCGTGCAGCATAAGATGCGAGCCGACGAGCTGGAAACCATGCAGGTGGGGACCCACCCGGCTCTTACTGCTTCGCCGATTGCCTATCAGGTGACCAATGCCGCCGAGGATGCCGTGCTGAAAATAAAGAGCTAATTCATATCCTATCAGGGCTTTTTACAGCCAGGATAATTTCTCGGTTAGGGGCCCCTCTTTTTAAAGAGTTTTTAAGGAGGGGCTTTTTTGCAATGCAATATTGACGTATGTTCTTTAAGGGTCTATAATTAAGGTAAGTTGGCGGAAAGAACGGGCAAGTATGTGTCCTGGATTTATTTTCGCTGGAAGGAAGGGGTAATAATATCTTCTATTACGCTAAAAACAATTCAAGGCAAAAGTTTACCGGGCTAAATACGAAAAAGTAGTTAAGAGTAAAAGGAGGATGTGCCCTTTTATGAGCGAATACGACGTAATTATTATCGGCGGGGGTCCTGCGGGCATCAGCGCCACCCGGGTTTTTGGCCAGGCAACCTCGGGATTAAGGATCGCCCTTATCATGCCCGAACCCCATAGTATGATTTACTGCGCTATGCCCTACGTAATCGAGGGCGAAATTCTAATAGAAAAAACTTTTAAAGCAGATACGTTAGTGACGGATAATGGCGTAGATTTAATTCACGATAAGGTAATCGAGGTGAATTTTAAGGCCAGGGAAATTACCACAGCTTCGGGGAACAAGTATTGCTGCCAAAAACTGCTCATAGCAACCGGGGCGCGGCCGATTTTGCCTAACATTGCCGGAAGCCAATTGCCGGGCGTCATGACTTTTAAGACTGAAGGAGATTTATCAGCCGTTATGGAGGCTGTAGAAAGCGGCCTCAACAAAGTTGTCGTCGTTGGTGCCGGGGCGATAGGTATCGAGCTGGCCCAGGCTCTTAAAGCCCGGGGCGTTGAAGTGCACCTTGTGGATATGCAGGACCACATATTGCCGGCTCTGGTTGATCAGGAAATGGTGGCCGAGGCGCAAAAAATGCTGCAAGATAACGGTATAATTTTGTATTTAAACAACAAAGTAGTTGCTCTGGAGGGAGATAACAGCGTCCGAGAGGTGGCCATGGCCAATGGCGAACGCATCAGTTTTGGCATGGAGGGCGGCCTGGTTGTTTTTTGCGTGGGCATGAAAGCCGATATCGACCTTTTTCGGGGTACAGAATTGGCTTTGGGACGTAATGGCATTCTGGTCAACGCCGGTATGGAAACCAATCTTGCGGGAGTTTATGCTGCCGGGGATTGCGTAGAATATAAAAGCGCCCTTACCGGTAAGGTGATAGAGGGCAAGCTGGCGACCAATGCCGTGCCGATGGGCAAGGTTGCGGCCCGGTGCATTCTGGGAGAAAAGGCTGAGTATGCCGGCTTTTATAACGGTGCGGCCACCAAAATATACGACCTTCGTATCGGGGGAACAGGTTTTACTGAGCGAGCAGCAACCGAGAATGGGTATACGCCTATAACCGGCTACGGGGAGACGACGACCAGATTTCCTATCATACCAGGAGCTAAAAAAGTAAAGATTAAGCTGATTGCTGATAAAGACTCCAAGCGCATAATTGGTGGGCAGGTGGTAGGCGGTGAGGCTGTGGCTGAACGGGTGGACGTTATTACTTTTGCGATACAAAAAATGGCCACAGCTAACGAACTGGCAGCATTAAGCTATGCCGCCCAGCCCTACCAATCTTTTTACCCGGCTAACAANNCAATGGGAGGCTATTTATTATGCCCAAAATACTTATCACTGGACGGGGCGGTAGTGGCAAGAGTACATTGGTTACGCTACTGGCTCGGGTGCTGGGTGACCGGGGTAAGGTCCTGGTTGTGGATACCGATGAATCAAATCTCGGTCTCTGCAAGATGCTGGGCCAGGAATCGCCGGCATTGACTTTAATGGGCTGTCTGGGAGGCAAATCGGCAGTAAAGGAAAAACTGCTGTCGTCCAATAATGAAACGAAAAAAGTATTTGTCGATAACTTAACAATAACTAGCCTGCCAGATGAATGTTTGGGCGGCCAGTGGCCTATTCGTTACCTGCGCATCGGCAAGATTGAGCGTAGCCTGGAGGGTTGTGCTTGCCCTATGGGGGCTGTGGCGCGTGCATTTTTAAAGGAACTTAGAGTAGGCCAGGACGAATGGGTATTGGTAGATACCGAGGCTGGGGTAGAGCATTTCGGCCGGGGGGTACCGCAAGGAGTAGATCTGGTAGTGATAGTTGTCGATCCTTCCCAGGAGGCGTTGTTACTGGCGGCGAGAACCCAAAAACTATGTACGGATCTAAATAAAAAATTTATGGTTGTTTTAAATAAAGCCGATACTACTGCTTCCGCTTACTTGCATCAGGAGCTGGCCGCCAGAGGGATGGTCGTGGCGGGTATTTTACCCTTTATTAAAGAGATTTGGCAGGCCAATATGTTAGGGGAATCTCTGGCGGTAGATATGTGCGGGATAGAAGCAGAAGGGTTAGCGACAATGGTGGCTGACTTTAGTGGCCACCGCCGCAATTAGCTTCTTCGGTGCTATATAAGCATGGCGCAACCATGCTAGCAATATGGGTTTTTTTATGGGCTTACTTTGTCGATCTTTCCCAGGAGGCGCTTTAGCTTGCGGCCAAAGCCCAAGAATTATGTACGGATCTAAATATCTATCTACTTTGCTATTCATATATAGACGGCATATTTAAATTTTACGGACCTGAGAACCATGCTAATTTTCCAGTTTGTAAAGGTGAGGTATAGGGTATGTTAACAGGCAAAGTTATCGGTGTAAATCTAAGTACCCAGAGAGGAATGAAGAAAACCAATGTTGGTTCCGGTTATNNATGGCGTCTAGCGCATTTGATGGTGAGAAAGGCAATGGGAGGCTGGTTAGAATGGGAAAGGACGTTTTATCGTCGGAATACGCTATTGTGGCCTGCGGGACAATGCGGCCGGAATTAGAGCATTTAAAGGAAGAGGGTTTTTTAGATACGGCCAAAATCTTTTATACTACTCCCGGCCTGCACCAGGAACCGGCAGAGTTAGCCCGGCAACTGGACCTGCAAATCAGCAGGGCTAAAAAGTTCAGCAGGAAGATTATCGTAGTCTACGGCGGCAAGTTTTGCTACATCAACGTCAATGATCCCTATGATAACATCGATGCCCTTATTAGCAGGCAACAAGAAGAGGGATATGCAATCTCGAGGGTCCAGGCCGAAAGGTGCTTTGATATGCTTGTCAGCAGCGAGGAAAGGGAGCAGTTAGCCGCTGGTTCCAGGGTATGGTGGCTCACCCCGGGTTGGATACTCTACCGCCATCAGGTATTTAAGGGTTGGGACAAAGCGCAGGCCAACGAAAATTTCCCCAAACATGACGGCGGCGCTATTCTCCTTGACGGACTGGACTTTTTCAACCGTTACAGCGAAGAACATCCGGAAGAGCTCCTGGATTATTCCGACTGGATGGGCCTGCCCATTCAACCCCATAGTATTTCCCTGGAACGCTTACGTTTTTTATTGGCTAAGCAGAGATGATTCCTGGTTTTCTTTAAAGAAAGAAGGTAACCAAAGTGGCAGTAGTAAGCATTGATAAAGATAAGTGCCGGCCAGAACGCTGCGAAGACGGTATCTGCGTGGCGGTTTTTTCCTGTACCTGGAGGTCCCTGGAACAAAGCAGGCCCTTTGTTCCGCCTGCCGTTAATATCAGCACCTGCCTGGGATGTTTCCATTGCACCCTATTTTGTCCTTATCAGGCTATAAAAGTATATTGACATGATAATGTTTGGCGCTATTACGGCAGCGAAATTATAGTTAATGCTGAAGCCAGATGCTTGCTGGTGTAAGAAAGCAAATTACGCTGCAGTATAAAGGAGACAAAAAATGGGCTTGATTGATATGATTATTGACGGCCTGGCTGGTGATGAAACGGTGCAGGAAGTACGCATCGGCCCTTTCTGGACCGGGGTTTACAGTCGTTATTGCGGCCTGGCCTCGACCACCTTTACCCACGAACATGAAAACCGTTTTCCCGTAAGCGAAGCGGGCTTTTTGACTGGTAGAAGCGCTCGCGAGCTTTGCCGCTATGCCGCCTCGGCAAGCCTCCTGGAAGCCTCTATCGGGCTGGCGGCGATCAATTCCTTGCTCGAGGTGGATATCGAGCAATGCCAGGATATTAACGCCGGGGAATTGCTGATAGAAAGAGGGGCGGGGAAACGGGTTGCTGTGGTGGGGCACTTTCCTTTTATTCCCGGGCTGCGGCGGGTAGCAAAAGAACTCTGGGTTCTCGAAAGAAGGCCCCAAAGCGGCGATCTCCCGGCTGATACAGCGGGGATCGTCATCCCCAGGGCCGACGTGGTGGCCATAACGGGGACAGCTCTCATAAACGGAACGATGGAAGGCCTCCTTGAGCTTTGCCGGAAAGACAGCCTGGTAATGGTGCTCGGCCCGACGACACCCCTTACACCCCTGTGGTTTGACTACGGGGTGGACCTGATTTCCGGGACGCGGGTGGTGGAGCCGGCAGTGGTGCTCAGGTTTGTATCCGAAGGCGTGGTATTTCAGCAATTGCACGGGCGCGGCGTAAGACTGCTTACCATGGTGAAAAAGGGGTTAAAATAGAATGAGTTATGTTTTTGGCCCTGTCCCTTCGAGACGGCTGGGGTGGTCCCTGGGAGTCGACCTTGTGCCCTTTAAAACTTGCAGCTATGATTGCATCTACTGCCAGTTAGGTCGAACCACATTACATACCGTCCAGCGCAGGGAGTATGTACCGGTGGCGGCTATACTGCAGGAGGTGGAGACAAAACTCAAGGAAAATCCCACCCCGGATTATATAACAGTTTCCGGCTCCGGTGAGCCCACCCTTAATGCAGGACTCGGCCGGGTAATCCGGGATTTAAAAAAATTAACGTCCCTACCGGTGGCCGTGCTGACCAATGGCTCACTCCTGTATGACCAGAATATACAGGAAGAACTAGCGGCGGCAGATCTGGTGATACCTTCCTTAGATGCGGTTACAGTTTCGGTATTTGAGCGGGTCAACCGGCCCTGCGGTCAGGTTAGTTTAGAACAGGCTATCAAAGGATTAAAAGATTTCGCAGGCGGGTTCCGAGGCCGCCTCTGGATAGAAATTATGTTGGTGCGCGGGTTTAATGATGGAGACGAAGAGATTACCGCTCTTACAGCCGTTTTAAAAGACCTGCCGGCAGAGAAGATTCAGCTCAATACGGTTACTCGTCCCCCGGTGGAATCCTTTGCCAGGCCCCTGGAAAGGGAGCAAATGGAAAGAATAGCTGCCCGGTTGGGTAATAGGACCGAGATTGTTGGCCAGTTTGCTGGCAAAGTGTATGGGTACGGGAATCAGCAGGATATCGAGAGGGAGATTGTGGCCCTGCTTGGCCGGCGGCCCTGTACCTTGACGGAAATTGCTTTTTTGACCGGCTTACATCAAACTGAGGTTACAAAATATATTGGTCATTTGGTAGAGGCAGGCTTTGTCCAGCCTATTTACCAGGAAAAGGTCTATTACAGAGTTTTGGATGCTTAGCCTGGCAATTGCCGAGGCAGAAACGTTTAGCCTTGAGCCCTGGCGCACCTGGTGGCAAAGCCCAAAAACTATGTGCTGATCTAAATAAATGCAACTGCTCAGCCTGCCTGGCGGTCAGCCTGATAGCAATAGCCCGGGAACCCATTATATGGCTGAACGGGTTTGTGATCCTGACGGCAGGCAGCGCCATGGCGGCTTAGAGATGGTGGCCTGAGCAGTTACAATAAAATAAAGAAAGGGGAATAAATATGCCAGGCGGTTGGAATGCAGGAATGAGAGGCGGATCGGGAAGGGGTGCAAGTAGTGGCAAAGGAAGAAGAATGGGAGGAGGCAGGGGTAGCGGCCAGGGCATCGCGCCAGCTGGAGGGAGGGGCCAGGGTTCCGGGGCCGGGAATTGCGTTTGTCCTCAATGTGGGATGCAGGTACCGCACCAACTGAGGAGGCCATGTACCGACACGGTCTGCCCCCAGTGCGGAGCAAGAATGATTAGAGGGTGAGGAACGGTAAATTAGATTACAACCTTCGGCGAACAGGCAATGCCCTTACAAAAGTTAATTACCTGCGTATCAGGCTTTCTGAAGGCACAGCAGCCCCCTTTTTGGCAGGGGGCTTTTTGCAATACAATATTGACCAGGGTTTTTTCATCTAATTTTAATGTCGACCGGTTAGTATTTATAATAGGAACTTTAAAAGCGAGGCGATATAGTATGAGGGTCCTTATTGTGGAAGATGAAACTACTTTGGCCCATACCCTGGCCCGTTCTCTCCAGGAAGAAGGCTATGCTGCTGATATAGCCTATGACGGCGAAGAAGGCGTGGCCTTTACGGAAACAGTAGTCTACGACTTGCTAATCCTGGACTTGATGCTGCCACGGCTGGACGGAATGGAAGTAATCCGGCGCCTTAGGAACCAGCGTATAAAGGTTCCCGTTCTCATGCTTACAGCCAGAGATACGGTAGCCGACAAGGTAAAGGGACTGGATGCCGGGGCCGATGATTACCTTACCAAACCCTTTGCCCTGGACGAGTTGCTGGCCCGCGTCCGGGCTCTACTGCGCCGGGAAAGCCAGAACAAAAGCATCCTCCTGCAGGTGGGAGACCTGATTATGGACACCGTGGCCCACCAGGTGCGCCGGGATGACCGGGAAATTAATTTAACCAATAAGGAATATGCCCTGCTGGAATACTTAATGCGCAATCCCAACCGGGTTTTAAGCCGGGCCCAGATTGCGGAACACGTCTGGGATTATGATTTTAGCGGCCTTTCAAATATAGTGGATGTCTATGTCCGCTACTTACGGCGGAAACTTGATGATAACTTCGAACCGAAATTACTGTATACCATTCGCGGCAGCGGTTATTGTTTGCGGGAACCAGGCGAGAGCTAATTAGCCCGCTAAAGGAACGGCATGGGAGGCTTTAATTTGCGGCAACGATTTGCAAAACGGCTGCGCAGTATCCCCTTGCGCTGGCGGCTAACGGCTTGGTATATCTTCCTTTTGGCCCTGATTTTAGCCGGTTTCAGCGCCTTTATCTTTTTTAATTTGTCCCGCAACTTGCACCACGAGCTGGATGCAGTACTCTTCTCCCAAGGGGAACAGGTTTTGAGCAGCCTGGATGCCGAAAACGGCAAACTACGCCTGGACCTTACTTTACCTCTTTTGCCAGGAACTTATATCAGTCTTTATGATGCCAACGGCAAACTCCTGGATACGAACATGCCGGTGACCCTGGTTGCTAATTTGCCAGTAAAGGGATTTGTTGCCAGTCAACCAGAAACAGTAAGGGCTCAAGGAGGTGAATGGCGGGTACTTCTGGTACCGGTTAAGGAGCAAGGGCACCATCCGGCCTGGCTCCAGGTAGTGCGTTCCAGGGAAGAAATCGAGGATCCCCTGGACCGCCTATTGTTATTAATCCTTATTGCGATACCTTTAACTCTGACAGTAGCGGCAGGAGGGGGTATTTTTCTGGCTCGGCGGGCTTTAACCCCCATTGACCAGATTGCAGCCCGAGCCCGGCGGATTAGTGCTACCGACCTGAGCCAGCGCCTGGAGCTTCCCCATAGCAACGATGAAGTGGGGCACCTGGCGGCTACCCTGGATGAGATGCTGGATCGCCTGGACCGGACCTTCCAGCGCCAGAAGCAGTTTACAGCCGATGCTTCCCACGAACTCCGGACCCCACTGGCTGTTATCCGCAGCCAGGCCGAGGGAGTTTTAAACAGGAAACATTCCCGCGACGAATACCGCCAGGCCCTGGAAATTATCCGTGACCAGACAGAATGGATGGGTAACCTGGTAGCTAAATTACTAATTCTGGCCCGCAGCGACGACGGTCGGGAACAGCTGGAACTGGAATCCTTGAATCTGGCCGAGCTGGGGGAAGGAGTGGCAGCTGAATTTCAAGGGCTGGCAGCAAGTAAAGGGCTTCAATTGATAACGACAATTAAGGACCCCCTGATGATACTTGGTGACCAAACGCGATTAACCCAGCTTTTGGCCAACCTGGTGGCTAACGCCATCAAGTACACGCCAGCCGGGCAGATAATTATCAGTTTAGAAAGGACCGGTAAATGGATTTTGCTCAGGGTCAAGGATACCGGGGTAGGTATTCCAGCAGAGCACCTNNCGGGCCCATGGTGGCAAAATTGAGGTTGAAAGCACGGTGGGTCAGGGAACAACCTTTAAGGTATGGTTACCGGCTCTATGAAAAGATCTTCCTTTCGGCCCTTTGTGGACCGGAGTATGGAGCCATTACTGACCTGGCACGAAGCCAGGGTAAGGTTCGAACCTTGATTAAGGAAAAAGAACCATGGAGGTTCTGCGCTAATGCGGAGCTATATCCATGGTTTTTTGTTTGCCAGGGAGAGCTCCGGGCCGGAAAAGAGCAGATGGGGCTGGCTTTCCTCTTCATGGTCTTGATGCTCGGTCCTAAACCCAGGGTCTGGAACTTCTCTGAGGCAGTTTTAACCGTCACCGGAGCGATATCCGGCTTACAGGTTTGCTCAAAAGACTTTTTATCCGACTTATGGGTTATCACCTCTTCTTATGGGTCATATTTTCGGCCCTGGAAGAGGTGATAATCTTTTTGCTGGGGAACGGCAGCAGGTGAAATTTTCATCTTTCCAGCCGGAAGTAAACCATGGTATAATAAGACAGCAGCAACAGTCAGATCACGCTTAAAGTATACGACCGCACCGGGAGAAGGAGCAAAACCGTGGCCGACAAAGAGAAAAAACAAAATAAGTACGAACGCCTCGATCCCAAAAACGATTTTATTTTCAAGCAACTATTCTCCAGCCCCGGCAACGAGGATTTGCTGGTCGACCTCTTAAACGCCATCCTTAAACCGCCGGAGGAGCAAAAGATCCACCAGGTAACCATCATGAACCCCATCAAGACCCGCGACCACCAAAAAGACAAAGAAGCCGTCATGGACATCCTCGCCCGGACCGGTGACGGCACGATGATGACCATCGAAATCCAGATAGCCGACGAACATAACATGCAAAAACGGGCAACCTATTACTGGAGCGTAGTCTTTGCCTCCCAGATGCGCATCGGCATGCAATACAACGAGCTAAGAAAGACGATCAGCATCAATATCCTGAACTACATCTTCCTGAAACAAACAGCAAAACACCAGACTGTTTTCCACCTGCGGGAGGAAACAGAAGGTTTCCAGCTAACCGATGTCGAAGAGATACGCTTTATCGAGCTGCCCAAGATGCTAGCAAAATGGAAGCAAGGTCAGCTGCAAGCAAAAGAAGAGCCGCTGACGAAGTGGTTTCTGTTGCTGGAGGCCAATGAAGACCAGGATATAGCCAGGGAAATGGAGGGCCAGGCCATGAGCGATCCAGTATTGCACAAAGCGGTGCGGGAGTGGGAACGGCTGAGCCAGGACCCGCGGACGCGGGCGCAGTATTTATCGCGTCTCAAATGGAAGATGGATTATCACTCCGGGCTGAAAACTGCGGAAAGCAGGGGTCGAACCGAAGGCAAAGCAGAAGGCAAAGCAGAAGGCAAAGCAGAAGGCAAAGCAGAAGGCAAAGCAGAAGGCAAGGCTGAATCTATCAGCCAATACCTTGAGGTACGATTTGGCGAGGCCTCCCTGGACCTGCAGCAAAAAGTCAGGGAATGTACGGATTTAAAGCAGTTGGACAGGATAATAAACAATATTTACACCGCCGCCACCCTGGCGGAGGCGCGCGCTATCATCACGGGAACGCTGGAGAAAGGACACGGTAAGTGAACAGGAACTTAACAGGAGCTATTTGCAGCGGCAGACCTTTTTCTATGTGGTCTATGAACATGGCAAGCATAAAATTGTCAGTTGCTTTAATCTGGATGTGAAACCGGGATGCTGTCAGATTTAATTGGACCATAGAAAATGATCCCTGTTTAGCGAAAAACCCATGCCGGGTTTTTCTTTTTTCACCACCTTAGCAGGAACTCCCTTTCTTGCGGCGAATAGCAAATGTTGGGTGGATAACCATTACATTTGCTATCCCAGGGGGTTACCCATCCATCCTTGACATCATTCCGCGGGCATAATATAATTAAGCAAACGGGGAATTTGGGGAATTTGGGGTTTGTCTTATCGCCCATCGCCAACTTCTTATGCCAACTATCCCGGCAACCTTATTATAAAGCAGGAAGTGACCGGATGCTCTATAAATTGAACAAGTTAATTGCCAGGTATTTTTTACGGCTTTTGGGGAAACCTGTCATTACCGGGCAAGAAAATATCCCCCGCACAGGCCCGTTGATTGTGGTGGCCAACCACACCAGCCTCATGGACGGCTTCCTTTTGGCGGTTTACTTGCCCCGGCGGGTTACCTTCCTGTCAGCAGCCTACCTGTTCAGGTTGCCGGTAGTGGGAGCGTTTTTACGCGCGATGGGCGCCATTCCGGTGCAAAACGGGGGGAGTGAGCTGGCGGGAATGAGGGCCGCCTTATGGGTATTGCAGGAGGGGGGCACCCTGGCCCTTTTTCCTGAGGGCCGGGTTGGCGCAGGGAACAAGCTTGGTCCATTCCAAACGGGATGGGCGTATTTATCCCTGAAGGCAGGTGCTCCAGTAGTACCGATAGCGATTAAGGGAACTGAAGCAGTACTGCCTCCAGGCGCCGTCTTCCCGCGCCGCAGTAAGATTTACATGCAAATCGCTTCCCCGTGGACGCTGGCAAAGGTCCAGCGACCGGGGCAGGAAACTATGACGGCTTTGAACATGAGACTGGTCAGTCAAATGGAGCAAATGTTGCAGTGAAATGTAGACGCCGGAGGTACGTAAAAAAGTGAAGGAAAGGCAAATGGTTAGAAAAAGGCCGCGTATCGGTCTGGCCCTGGGGGGCGGGGGTGCCAGGGGCTATGCCCACCTGGGGGTGCTCAAGGCTTTACGGGAGGCAAACATCCCTGTTGACGTTATTGCCGGGACCAGTATGGGGGCGGTGGTTGGCGCCGCCTATGCTATCGGGTATCAGATCGAAGAATTGGTTGATATGGCTTTACAGATGCGATGGCGACAACTGCTTGCCCTGGCAGACCCGACTTTACCCCGCCAGGGCGTGATCGCCGGCAACCGGTTGGAAAGGTACTTTGAAACCTTAACCCGGGGGAGGGACTTTAATCAACTTGATAAAACTTTAGTCGTCGTGGCCACCGACATAACTACAGGAGAAGAAGTGCGCCTTAACTCCGGGCCGGTGGCCCGGGCTTTACGGGCCAGCACCGCAGTGCCGGGCGTCTTTTGCCCGGTCGAGTCAAGGAATCGCTTGCTGGTTGATGGGTCTATAACCACACCAGTGCCTGTGAGAGTAGCTGCGGATGCGGGGGCAGAGGTGGTGGTAGCTGTTGATGTATGCTCGCCGGTGGACCGGACTGATGTTCTGGTGCAGGCATGGAAGTGGTTAAAGGAGATACCTCTCAGGCAAACTTATTGCCTGGTGGGGGTACCGGGTTTCTTAAATTCCCTGAAGCCGGGGTTGCCCGCGAGTATCAATATTGTTGGCCGTTCACTGGAACTGTACGACCGTTACATGAAGGTTTCCTCGCCAGGGAGTCCCTCCATGCATTATTGGATGTTAAAACCCTCAGTGGAAAATGTAAGGTGGTACGAGTTTCACCGGGTCAGGGAGTGTATCCAGGCAGGAGAAGTTGTTGGAAGGCAGGTGGTCGATCAGGTCAACACCTTGCTAAAAAAGGGGACATTGCTGGAGGAACCGGAAATCAAACTGGTCTAGCAAAGAAAGGTAAGGAGGGGAGTAATGAAGCCTGGTACTGGAACCTGCCTCGCCACTTATTGGCTGGCGGCGGGCTAACGTACGATAGGGGGTGAACGGGAGAGGTCCTAATGAAACTGTAAAGCGGGAGGTTTCAGATCAACTAATACAACGGAGAGGATGAACGCCATGATTAACAAGTGGGAGCCCAACCTGGAATTTGCCAGGAGGTATGTAAGTGAAAAGATTCTGCGGGAGTTATTAAGCTACCTGCGCAAGGATCCCGTTCCTCACATGGAGCGGCTGTTGGGCTTGGGCAGGCTGCTGGCCCGGCGGGAAGAACACCGGCGGCAAGTGGACGAATTAGAAAAGGCTATTGCCGCTAATCCGGCAGTAAGACAGCTTGCGGAGGAAGTGTTGCGGGACAGTCATCCCAACGTGCTGCACCGGCTGCTTTATAACTGGTTTATCAACTCCGCCCTGCTGGGCATCCCCCGGCAGCGCTACCTGTCACAGACCAGGGGATTCAACGTGCCCCATACTATCCTGGTAGATCCCACCAGCGCCTGCAACCTGCGGTGCGAGGGGTGCTGGGCCGGGGCCTACGCCCAGCATGACGAGCTTGATTACGAGCG
>DFYS01000056.1:2361-2543 GCA_002383405.1 Moorella sp. UBA4076 | reverse complement strand
GATATGGCCTTTATGTTATATACCAACGGTACCAGAATCGATGACCGGGTAGCGGACCAGATCGTGGCGGTGGGCAACCTGTCACCGGCTTTCAGCCTGGAAGGCTGGGAGGAAAGGACCGACCGCCGGCGGGGGCCGGGAGTGTTCAAAAGGGTAACCGCCGCCATGGACCGGCTGCGGGA
>DFYS01000056.1:0-2322 GCA_002383405.1 Moorella sp. UBA4076 | reverse complement strand
CCTAACCCGGACCTGATGCTGACACCGGAGCAGCGCGCCTCCATGGCCGCGCGTGTGCCCGCTATTCGCCAGAACAAGCCCATCGCGCTGGCTGACTTCTGGAACGACGGGGAATTGACCCAGGGGTGTATTGCCGGCGGGCGGCGGTACTTCCATGTGACCGCCAGCGGCGCGGTGGAGCCGTGTGCCTTTGTCCACTTCTCTACCCACAACATTAAAGATCATAGCCTGGAAGAGATTTTACGTTCGCCACTGTTTACCGCCTACCAAAAAAGGCAGCCTTTCTGCGGCGACCACCTGCGGCCCTGTCCTATTATCGACGTGCCTGCCGCCCTCCGGGATATCGTGGCGGAAAGCGGGGCCAGGCCCACCCACGCCGGCGCCGATGACGTGCTGAAAGGGGAAGTGGGCGAATTCTTGGACCGGCGGGCGGCTGCCTGGGCGGAGGCGGTAGCGGAGCTACGGTCCCGGCAAGCCTCGCAGACCGTATTCTGACCTGTAAGCAATCTGTGTTTCGTTTAAATGATACCGCCCTTGACGGAGCCGGCACGGGGGGTGATAATATTAATTGAGAGCGCTAACCAACCTGGGGGAGGGAAATATAATGCGTATTACCCGGCGGCGCCTGGACTTCCTGCAAAAGATTAAACAGCTTTACGAAGCTACCAACCTGCCGGTACACTACGCGCGGGTGGCCGAGTTGCTGGGAGTCAGCAAGTGGAGCGCTTACGAGATGCTAAAAACGCTGGAAAAAGAAGGCTTTTTGGCCAGCCAGTACGAAGTAAACCAGGGGGAAAAGTTTCCCGGCCGGGCGAGGGTGCTCTTCGCACCTACCTGCCTGGCTGATGCAGTGCTGTCAGGGAAAACCCTGGAGGAGAAGGTTCCTATCAAGGAATGGCAGCAAGTTAAAGAGCGGTTATTATCCCTGTGCGAAGAACTAAAAAAAGGCAATCCCAGGGAACTACTAGAACAATTGCTGACGGAACTACCCGGCCTGGAACGCCCCTTAATTTTTAGCGCGTATATGATCGCCCTCTTGATCGCGCAATTGCAAACCTTGAGCGCAAAGAGCATCGGGCTGGTCAAAAATATAGTGTTGGGCGCGGCCAAAGCGGAAACAGGACTGGCTATGTTTGCCGGCACCGCCATGGGCAGCATGCTGAAAACAGTCACCCAGTTCCCGATGCTATCCCAGATCGTCAGCTACCTGAACAGGTTCCAGGACAACCTGGCCGAGCTTAACCAATCCGAACAGGCCTTGCTGATGGATTTTCTGGAAGAGGCGCTGGAAAAAGCGACGTGATTTTCTCTGTGAGATATTTGGGGATATTAGGGACATTGGGGTTATCTGATGAGGGATTTCACAGATATCAGCACTACAAAAATTCAGGAGGAGTAACGCATGAAAGAATTAGTACGCAAGGCCTTTGCCCTGGGTTGGGGAGCTCTAGCCTTAACCAGGGAAGCGGCGGAAAAATTGGTAGACGAACTGGTGAAGAAAGGGGAAATGGGCCGGGAAGAGGCCAGGGAACTGGTAAATGACCTGCTGGAACGGGGTAAAAAAGAACGGGAAGAGGTACAAAAAGTTATCCGCCAGGAAATGGAGCGGGTGCTGGGTGAATTAAAATTGCCCTCCCGGGACGACCTGTCGCGGCTGGAAGAAAAGATAGATCGGCTGCTACAGCGGGGTGAGGAGAAGTAGGTGAGCCGCCATAGTTAGGAGGGATTAGCAAAATTTGCACCCCTGTCTGCTTGTCTACTGCCAGCGCCTGGCAATATACGTTGCCTCTTACAGCGCAGAGGGGCGTTACCTCTTGCGTTACGGTAAAACGACCGGTAAAGAATATACCCTCTTCTACGCGCAACACCCTTACCTGGAAAAACTGGCGGTGGCGTTATTCTTAGGGCTGCTCGTCTTTGCTCTGGGGCGGTCTATTCCCGGTGGGATTATTTTTACCGGTATCGGGGTGGCCTTTTGGGGCGTACTTTACTACCGGCTTAACGGGCCGGGGGACAAAGTCTACTGGCAGGGCTGGAAACTCCTGCGGGCTACTTGCGCCTTCGTATCCAGCAATTCAGGTTAAAGTACTGGCAAAGAGATTTAATTGGCCCATAAAAAATGATCCCTGTTTAGCGAAAAACCCATGCCGGGTTTTTTCTTTTTTTCACCACTTTAGCAGGAACTCCCTTTTTTGCGGCGAATAGCAAATGTTGGGGTAACTGCTCAGGCTACCTTCTCTAAGCAGCATTAGCGCTGCCTGCCGTCAGGATCACAAACCCGTTCAGCCATATACAGGTTTCCGGGCTATTGCTATCAGGCTG
>DFYS01000109.1:19692-19972 GCA_002383405.1 Moorella sp. UBA4076 | reverse complement strand
TGGGCCAATTCCCGGCCGGGCGGTAACTTCAACACTGCATTGAGGAAACTAAGCAGCGCCCCTTTGCCTTCTTCGGAGCCGAAGATCCGTTTAAAGGCGTAGTCGTTGGTCCGGTTGATCCCCCTGATCTCCGCCAGGTTTTCCACCCCATTCGCGATTGATCTTTCAACCTCATTATACCAGATTCAAGGCCGGCGGAAAAGAATAGATTGTTTCAAGATAGTGAAATTGACGCTCGCTAAGAGATTGGCATGAAATTAAACATGCATCGCTGGTATCG
>DFYS01000109.1:0-19653 GCA_002383405.1 Moorella sp. UBA4076 | reverse complement strand
AATAGGTGGGGAATTGCCAGGTGGGTTCAGGTTGCAACGCCTCCAGGGAGAAACCCAGGAGTCAGCCATGCCCGGAGGCAGAATTAGAAGACGGCGTACAGGGCGGCAGCAATGATGAGCAGGGTGGCTTCCGGCAGGAGGAGCAGCCGCAGCACCCGGTGCAGGTCGGCCTGGAAGAAATCAACGGTCAGGGTCAAGCAGAGATGCATGGGCGTGAACATAGCGCCCGTGAAACCGGCCACAAAGACAAACACCGCCAGGGGTATGTCTATGCTGCCCACGGCGGCAGCTAAAACGACGGGAAAATGATCCCCATGGAGTAAGAAACCGTACCGGTGATTAAGCCGACCAGCAGGCCGAAAAGCCCGAAGATAACAAATTCCGTGATGGGCAGCGTCATAATTCTTGCTCCCCGTTAGAGGATTTAGCCCCCTGATGGCGAATGGATAGTTATATTCACGTTCAGGGGGTTGTTGGTATACTGGTACATAATAATTGGCGACGCCTGCTTGTGTTGACCCTCATCTTCATGGCGGCCCTGGCAGCCGGTTTGACGCCGCCGGCGGAGGCTCAGGAAGTGGGACGGCAGATTCCGGTGCTGGTAGATACCCTGCCGGTTACCTTCGACGTCCAGCCGCTTATCCAGGAGGGGCGCACCCTGGTGCCTTTCCGGGCCATAGCGGAAGCATTGAACGTGCAGGTGGATTGGGACGGCAATACCCGGACGGTAAAGGCTGCGGACGGGAAAAACTCGCTCCGGCTGCAGGTAGGCAGCCGCACCGCCTATCGCAATAATGCTCCCCTCCAGCTGGATATGGTGCTGCAGCTTATCAATGGCCGCACGCTGATCCCGCTGCGGGTTTTTAGCGAGGCCTTTGGCTGCCAGGTTGACTGGGATGCGGCAATGGGCGGCGTCAGGATTACCTCTCCACCAGGAGAGATGAACGTCATTGGCTTTTATGCCCTGGGTGACAGCCAGACCAGCAGCTGGATCGATCTCTTCGGCAAACCCTACCCGGCAACCGCAGCAGGGAATACGGACCTGGTAAGGGAGCTGGCGTTAGGATGGTACAGTGTCGATAAAGAGGGCAACCTCCTTACCCGGAGCACGACTGGCTGGCAAATGCCGGAGGGGTGGCAGGATGTCCTGGCGGCTGCCCGCAACTATAAATTGCCGACGGCAATGGTAGTCCATGCCACCGACGGCGATGGGGCCCTTTCTTCCCTGCTGGCAAATGAGGCAGCTATGGCCATGGCTGCCGGTGCCATAACCAAAGAGGCGCGCGCCCGCGGGTATAACGGTGTCAACCTCGATTTTGAAGGCCTGGGCTTCCGGGATAGCGGCGCCCAACTACAGCTCGTCCAGGGCCGGTTTACCAGGTTCGCGGAGTTGTTATCGCGGGAGCTGCGGGCTGCCGGTCTGCGCTTAACCCTGACCCTGCACCCCTCCAACAGCGCATACAGGGGGTATGACTATCAGGCCCTGGGTGCGGTAGCTGACCGGATTATCATTATGGCTTACGATTATGGCATCATCCCGGAACCGGTAAGCCTTGTCGAGGAAGCAGTGACAATGGCCCGGGCGGTTGTCCCGCCGGCCAAGCTGCTCCTGGGTATCTCCGCCCCTACTGAAACGGCGGCCAGCGTCGCGGGCAAAGTGGGTATTGCTAAACGTTATAACCTGGGCGGCATCGCCCTCTGGCGTTTGGGCCTCGTAAGCGACGCCATGTGGGAGGCGCTGCGGACTACAATAGCTACCAGGTAATGGCTGTCGCTATGCCTTCTGCTTTTCAAATTCAGCGGCAATCTGCTGCCCATTCCGAGTTATCCTTAAGGATCTGTGACAGCCGGTCAGTTCCCCAGTCTGCATACAGATAAATTGTTCCGGGTTATCCTTAAGGATCTGTGACCGCAATTTCCGGTCAAGGGTGTCATTTTTACTGGACGTAACAACCAGGTCACGGGGATGAAAGTTTTTTAAGGTGGCAACAGGTTTACCGCGGTTGGTAATAATTACGACCCGATCGTTTTGCATCTGTCTTAATATCCGGGTGGAACTGATTTGTTCCATGAAATCACCCCCTGATGTTCCTACTATTGTAGCTGACAAACACCGCCCGGGGTATGTCTACCTGCCCCCCGGCGGCAGCCACCCCGGCGCTGGACGGGAAGCTTTAATAGTCCTTGCTAAAAGTTTACCTTCCGGGCAGGAGAAAGCTGCCAGAATATAGAAGTATAAAAACAAAGAGGGCAGGGGGAAGAACAACGAAAGGGGAGTGGGTAAAAGAAATGAAGAAAAGGTTCCTGACTCTAGTATTGGCCCTGGGTTTAATCCTGGCGCTGGCCCCGGCAGCTATGGCGGCGGTTACCGCTGATCAGCTGCGCCAGGTGTTTCCCCAAGCACCGGCAACAGGGCAGACTCAGACTTCACCTACCTTGCCGGCCGGGCCGGCTTCAGAAACGTATCCCCAAGTACCGGCGGCTGGGCAGACCCTGACCCGGGGTGAGTTTGCCGCCCTGCTGGCCCGGGCGGCAGGGTTGCAGTTGGACGATGCGACTGCCAACCAAGGGGAGGCCTGGTACGTGCCGGCGGTAATGGCCCTCAAGGAAAAGGGCGTCATCAGGGGTTACCCCGATGGGCTCCTGCATGCTGACCAGCCAGTTACCCTGTTGGAAGGAGCAGTAATGGCTTCCCGCGTGCTGGCGTTGCCTGACGGCGTCGTCGCCCCGGAAGTAAAAGGGTCTCTGGGGCGGGATAGCTGGGGCTACACCCCCTATGCCTGGCTGGTGCGGGTCGGCCTGCTGCTGCCCGGCCAGGATGCTGAAGCGCCCCTGACGGTGGACAGCGCCATTGAGTTTCTAACCCGGGTCTTTGGCAGCAACGCGGAGGCGGAAAAGATTATTGAGGCCGCCCGGCAGGCCCAGCTGGAGATCAAAGACCTGAAATTTAGCGGCAGCATAGCTGTGACAGTGAGCCCGCTGCCGGAAGCGGCCGGGAAGATGCCCCCGATAACCATGCAGGGCGAGGTTGAGAGCGAGTTCAGCTATCCTTTGAACCTGCATCAGAAGATGGACATGACCATGAGTTTGCCGGTTGATAAAATGCCAGGTAATGACCTGCCGCCAGGCGTTCCGCCGGGGGGCAAGATGCAGATGGCTACAGAACAATACCTGGTAGACGATACCATGTACCAGAAGATTGAAGCCCCCGGTATGGAACAACCCCAGTGGATGAAGTTGCCCAAAGAGGCCCTGCCGGATCTTGAAGCCCTGATAGAGCAAAGCCGCAATGCAGCTACTATGCCCGGCGGTATCGCCCCGGAATTAAAGGACAACTTCCACTTCCAGTACCTGGGTGAAGGAGTAGAGGACGGCCACCGGGTACATCATATTGCTTGCTATGGCTTGATTAACGACTGGCAGACCTTGATTAAGGCCCTGCCGGGAGGGCTGACCCCGGAGATAGAGCAAGACCTGCAGGAGGCCGGCGGCATATTTAAGTCCATGTCCAGCTGGAGTGTAGAAGCCATCGGCGTTGAAGACAACCTTACTTATGCCTCGGAAATGAGCATCCTGGTCAGTTTCGCCGATCAATTCCAGGGCGTGGCCATACCTATTGAGACCATGACCATCAATACGAAGGTTACGGATTACCAGTATGACAGCGGCGTCAAGATCGAGGTCCCTGCGGAGGCCCTGGCCGCCCCGGAGTTACCCCTGACACCACCGCCACCAGAAGAGAAATCATCGGAGGTTCCGCAGGTAAAGGGGTGATAGCCCTCTTACTGCCGCCTTGCTGAAAGAGGCGCAGGTTGCTGCGATTAATGGAGACGCGAAGTGAATACGAGGAAAGCCAGCCCTGCCGGCCAGGTGGCGGTAGGGTTTTTTATAATGAAGGCAAAACCTCCAGTCCACTTTGCCTTCCTGCTTCACGAAAATGTTCAGCAAAGCTATGGATACACAATCGACAACTCCCAGTAAGAGTTATAACCGACGCAGAGGCCGTAGTAGCCATCACGAGTATTGCCCGTGCCTAAACAGGCGGCCGGCGGAGGTAAGAATTACCCAGCTGACCCCCAGGCAGATGCCCAGGAGTACCCCGCCGCTAGCCGGAATGACTGCCAGGACGCCGACGCCGGCTCGGAGCGGAGCGACCGGGCTCCCCCCCACAGCCTGCAGCCATATGGCGTTATAGTAGCCAAACGATATCCTCCATTACAGGATTCTTTTTTGTTGAATTATTGGTCTATGGTATCACACAGCCCCGCTTAGATCAACGTACAAATACGGCACCTGCTATGCTGCCGCAAATTGGGCTTATATCGGCGAGACGGCAAGTTTTGGTCACGGTTATCGCCTTACCAACCGGCACCGATAAACGCTCCGCTGCTTGTTTATTTGCCGGCCAGGTTCTCCTGGTAGTCATAGATCATCCGGGTGATCGTAGCGACATTAGCGAAACCCTGGTCAGGGTCGGGGACATTCTGGGAAAGGACAGTAATTATGAAAGGCCGGGAACCGAAGACCACGCCGGCGTCACCAGGGCTGCCCCAGACGAAGCCCTCCTTGTGGGCTACAGTAACACCGGCGGGTATCTGCAAAGGAATACCTTCATTATAAATGCCATTGGCCATATCGTCCAGCAACCGGCGGCCATTGGCGCTGGTATTGGCAGAATTCAGGGCGGCCTGGATATAGATAGCCATATCCCGGGCGGTACTCAGGTTTTGCCCGCCAGGGAAGACGGTCTGGCCACCAAGGCTCTGCATATAACTGGCGACGCTCCCTTTGCCGACGAAATTGCGCAGCATATTGTAAGCAATGTTGTCGCTGGTGGTAATGGCCAGGGTCGTCAAGGTACGCAGGGTGAATTCATCCCCATCCTTGACGCTGAATTGCAAGATGCCGCTACCGCCCTGGTAATCAGTAGCACTGTTGTAAGTCAGCTTTTGCTGCCAGTCGAGGACACCCTGGTCCACCAGGCTATTGATGAAGAGGACGGCCGGTAGTTTCACCGTGCTGGCTGCCGGCAGGGGAGTGCCAGCATTGATGCCGAAGGACTGGCCGGAGGCCAGGTCTTTAAAGTAGACGCCATAGGTCCCGGGCTTGTCCGCCAGGTAGTTCTGGATCTGCTACTGTAGAGTGGTATAATCAGGGGCTTGAGGAGGGGCGCCGCCGGGAATGGTGAGATCTTGGCCGGGATTAATAATATCGCTGCCAAGATTATTGCTGGCCTTCAAGTCGCGGCCACCTTTGAACTCCAGGATGTTCTGGGGGATAGCATCCAGAGCTACTCCCACGGCATGCGGCAAAAGCTGGTCCTCATGGGAGCGTTAATCCATCAGCCGCCGGTGCTTATTCTGGACGAACCGATGGTCGGCCTGGACCCCCGTTCCGCCTACCTGATGAAAGACATCCTGCGCCGCCACTGCGACGCCGGCTATACGGTCTTTTTCTCCACCCACATCCTGGAGGTGGCTGAGCGCCTCTGCGACCGGGTGGGGATTATTAACAAAGGCCGGCTGGTGACCCTGGGAACTATGGAAGAGATCAAGGCCCGCCATTCCCAGGGTGAGGAAACCCTGGAGCAGATCTTCCTGGAGATCACCGGCGCCGACCTCCTGCCGGAGAAAGTTATCTAATGCCCCGTTTAGCGTAAAAGCTGGGCCGTTCGTACAGGGATAAGACGAGAAGTGATGCCTGGTGGGGAAATAGCACTCCTGATAGACGCCCATATCACCCCGGCGGCACCAGCATAAGGATGAAAATAGCGGCATTGTATGAGGGCTTGGGCCGGTTCCCGGAGAGCGCCTTTGCGCGGCGCTGCCCATTCTGCCCCTGGCCCTGGACACCCTCGTGACCCTGGCTCTGGCGCGGGTGGCCAACCTCTCGCGGCAGCGGGATGTGTTGCGCGTGCTGGGGGGCCTCTTTGGGATTATCCTGGCTATCGGTTTCCAGTTCTTCAGCCAGCATCTTTCTTCCGGGGGCGGGGCTTATAGGGGCAACCTGGATATCTTCCAGGGCCTGGCCGGCCGCATCGGCAGCATCTTTCCCCCGGCTCTCTGGGCCGCCGGAGCCCTGGCCAACCCGGATCAGGGGACGGGATGGGTTAATCTCGCCCTCCTGGCGGCCCTATCCCTGGCGATAGTAGGCCTGACGGCGCTGATAGCCGAACGGGTCTACTTCCGCGATCTCCTGGCCGGCCAGGAAGGACCGGGCCGGCGTCGCCAGCAGCGCCCGGTCCCGGTGTCCCTGGCCGCCTCCAGCATTACCGCTGCCCTCTGGCAGCGGGAGCTGCGGCTCTTCCTGCGGACGCCGACCTTTGTCATGAACGGCCTGGTCAGTATTTTCGTCTTTCCCGTGATACTCGTTATCCCATTCTTATCCCTGAAAGGCTCCACCGGCTGGAACCTGCTCAGCCAGCAGCCCCACCTGGCCGGTTGGATAGCCCTGGGGTACGCGGGAATGATCATGTTTTTGAGCCTTACCAACAACGTCGCCCCCACGGCCATTTCCCGGGAAGGCAGATTTATCTGGCTGCTGCGCTCCCTGCCGGTGGCGGCCCGACTGCTGGTGCGGGTGAAACTTCTCTTCAGCCTGGCCTTCGCCTTGCTCGGAGCCCTCCTGGTAAGCGGCATCCTTTACCTGGTGCTGCACCTGCCCCCGGCGTACCTGGCTATTACGTTCGCCCTGGGCCTCTTGGGCAGCTGGCCGCTGGCCGCCCTGGGGATGATGGTTGATCTCACCTATCCCCGTCTGGACTGGGTCGATCCCCAGCAGGCCATGAAGAGCAATTTCAACGGCCTCATCGCTATGGTCCTGGCCCTGCCCCTGGTTATTATCCTGGCCCTGTCAGCCCTGCTCCTGGCGCGCCTGGGCCAGGGGTATAACGCCATGGTGACTCTCTTGGCCCTGGAGCTGGTGCTGGCCGGCCTGGTAACAACCCGCTTCCTGGAGGGCATGGCCGGCAAGCGCTTCCACGGGATGGACCTGTAAGGCTGTTGCGGCATTATGCTCGGGGCTTACGACGGCTTTGGGCAATCAAGAGTTTGGCAGCCTGCTTCAAAGCCTTTCCAGGTAGCCGTGCTTGCCCAGGAGGTGTTCCAGCAATATAATTTATATTAGGACGATTTCCAGTTCGATAGTTGCTGGGTCGCTGAGGGTTTGCCAGGTGGCGACTATAAAAGCGGTCAGGCTGAGGCGGTAGAGAAGGGGCAGGAGGCAGGAGCTGCTTCCACTTTGCGAAGATGTTCGGACTTAAGGGCCTAAAGGCGGATTGCATTAACTCCGCTATTTTGCCGCTCCGGAAGCAACTGACCTGGCTGGCAGCCCAGGCATCCTGCCGTAGCTTTTAGTACCACGGCCGGTTAAGCCCGGGAAGAGCAGGTTATCCGACCGGCTTATGTTCGTGGCCTGTATTCCCGGCCGCATCTCCTATTTTACGTAAAAGGATCCTAAAAAGGCAAAGGGACGGTTCTCTTGTTTGTGTCTGCAAACAGTAGAACCGTCCCTGTATTCTTCGATGTTCACTTCGCGTTTCCGTCAATTACGGCCTGCGCCTCTGCCAGCGAACCGGCAGTGTAAATCTGGTTAATGATTTTATCCAGGGTATCCAGCCTGTCAATCTGCCTGACGCGCCCCCGCAGTTCCCGGGAGGCCCTGCCAAACCTCGCGTCCAGGTACTTGCAGATAGCTTCTTGAGCCGTAGCAATACCTTTAGCCTCGCCTCTGGCCTCGCCTCTAGCCTCGCCTTCAGCCCTGGCGCCGGCGAGAGCGGAGATCTCATCCCGGATGGCCTTCTCCCGCAACTCGTAGAGCCGGCGTTCCTGCTTGCTCTGCCAGAAGGCTTGCTCGATGGTCAACGCTTTCTTAATACCCGGGTATTCCATGGCCATCGCCTCCATCACTTCTCCTTCCAGGTTGTTTAAGTACAGCATCCACGCTTCCAGGGCGTCCTGCGGCTGGTGCGGGAGGGTTTTTATTTTCCCCAGTTCAAGAAAGTGGATCTCCAGGTCGTCACATAAAAGCTCGCCATTAGCATCGTCCCGGACATGGAAGCTGCGGTGGTAGCGTTCGTCTCTCCGGAACCAGTTGAAGGCCAGGATATTGATGGTCACGGTCTTACATAACGCGGCAAACTGCTGACCGCTGGTCAGCTGGCCGTGGTACAACCCCGCCCAGTAGTACATAGTCCTTTTATCGATATTATACTGGTTGGCTACCTGGACTTCAATGTTGATAAGGGTGCCTGCTTCCGTGCGGGCGAGGACGTGCGACAGGATTTCCGCTGCAGGTAAATTTTGCTTTTATGGTCACTACACCTTTGAAAAGCTTGGCCTGCGGCAGATTAACAGCGACTTTATGGATATCAATAGAGATCTGACTGGAGTCAAAATATTTGGATGTGTGATGTCTCAGATATGCTCCGGGGAACGGCGGCAGGTGAGATTTTCATCTTTCCGGCCGGAAGCAAACCATGGTATAATAAGACAGCAGCAACAGTCAGAACACGCTCAAAGCAGACGACCGCACCGGGAGAAGGAGCAAAACCGTGGCCGACAAAGAGAAAAAGCAAAAACAATACGAACGCCTTGATCCCAAAAACGATTTTATTTTCAAACCAGTAATGCCCAAAGCGGTGCGGGAGTGGGAACGGCTGAGCCAGGATCCCCGGACGCGGGCACAGTATCTATCGCGTCTCAAATGGAAGATGGATTACCACTCCGGGCTGAACTGAAAGCGATAAAGGGGGATGTTGGCACAATTTACCCTCTGGTTCAATATATTATACTAAACGCCGTCCCCGCCGGCGGCGATGCTAGCCCGGGAGCCAGCGGGGCGGGACTGGAGGGATGAATGTGACTACAATAACCGCAGAAACCACCGGCTTTTCTTCTGAACGCATCCGGCGTGATGGTCCGGCGCCGGACTTTATCGCTGAGGCCCTGGTGCAAGGCCGCCAGGCGCAGGTACGGCTATCAGAATTCGGCCGCATGTGGACGGTCCTCTTTTTTTATGCCAGCGACTTTACCTTTGTTTGACCCCTTGAGCTGGCCGCCGTGGCGGACCGTTATGCCACTTTCCGCAGCCTGAACGCCGAGGTTTTAGGCATCAGCACTGATAGTATCTTCAGCCACAAGGTCTTTACCCGTATTTCCCCGTCAGCGCGTCGGGTGAATTACCCCCTGGTCGCCGACCGTACCCACGCCGTCTCCCGCCTCTACGAGGTTCTGGATGAAAGCACGGGGATTGCCTACCGGGCGACATTTATCATCACCCCGGCCCCACAAACAGTCACTTTCTGGCATGTTTACCCCCGCGAGGTAGGCCGTAACGTTGATGAGATCGTCCGGGTACTCCAGGGACTTCAATTTTACCAGCGTACCGGGCTGGGCGTACCGCCGGGGTGGCAACCCGGGGATCCCGGCGTTGAGCGGGATTTTGAGAAGGTAGGCACAGTGTGAAAGCGCGACTTTTTTTTAACCAATGCGGGCTCCGCCCACAACCTAATCTTGCCGGCGTGACCATTTTTCCCTTGCTGGCTATGGCGGCCTAAACAACTTGTTTTTTATTGCAGTTTTGAAGCCGTAAGGACAGGTAATATAAAGTAACATGAAACGGGAGATGCAGATTATACAGGGAAAAATGAATGGAGGCTTTAAGGCAGCAATGACCTATGGGATGATAACTAAAGATTGATGGCGGGGGGGAAACACTCCCAGCAGAGGGGGCTACTCCTGGCCGCCCTGGGCGCTGCCGCCCTGGGCGCGGAAGGAATAGCCGCCAAACTGGCCTATGCTGGCGGCGCCAATATCCTTACCACCCTGGCCCTGCGTTTTTGGCTCGCGGCCATCATATTCGGGCTGATTATGGTAGCCTTACGCCTGCAGTGGCACATGGACCGGCCGACCCTGGGCCGGGTAGTGATCCTGGCCCTGGGCGGGCAGGCGACGACGGTTTTACTGTTATTTTATGCCTTTCAGCGCATCCCGGCTGCCGTAGCCATCCTCTTTTTCTATATCTACCCGGTGGTGGTAGTCATACTGGCAGCCATCTTTCTGCATGAAACCCTGACCAGGGCCAGAATAGGAGCTCTGGGGCTGACTTTAGCCGGTTTACTCGTTATCCTGGGTTTCCCCATGGATTCCCTCGACCCGCGGGGGGTAGCAGCAGCGCTCCTGGCAGCCCTGAGTAACGGTGTTTTTCTAATCGGCCAGGCCAGCCTGCTGAAACGCCTGGAACCCCTCACCCTTAATGCCTGGACGATGCTCGTGATCGCCCCGGTGTTCCTTCTCCTCGCCCTGGCAACCGGCAGTTTCAAGCTGGCTTTTGACAGCCGGGCCGGGCTGGCCATTCTGTTTCTGGCCCTTGTCTGCACGGTTTTCGCTTATCTGGCTGTAGCCTTGAGCCTTAAGTATATCGGCGCCTCCAGGGTGGCCATCATATCCACCCTGGAGCCAGCCGTTACGGCTGCTTTAGGGTTTTTGCTTCTGGGTGAAAGGCTGCACCCCTACCAGCTTCTGGGCGGGGTGCTGATCCTGGCGGGGGTAACCTGGCAGCAGCTTAGCGGCGGGGACAGGCCAGGCCGCAGTAAAGAGCCTACGAACTGACTCTAAAGATAGCTACAGAAAGGCGGGTTGAGGGGATATTATGACCCCTGTAGAACGGGTGCGCCGGTACCTGGCGCAGTTTCCTTACCATATTGAGATCTACGAGTTTGATGCCAGTACCAGCACAGCCAAACTGGCGGCAAGGGCCGTGGGCGTAGAAGTGGGCCAGATCGCCAAGTCTATCCTCTTTCTTGTCGGGGAAGAGCCGGTAATAGTCGTAACCTGTGGGGACTTGAAGGTGAGCCAGAGCCGGCTGAAACAGCACCTGGGCGCTAAAGGCAAGGTGAAGATGGCCGACGCCGAGGCGACCATGGCCCTGACCGGTTTTCCACCGGGCGGGGTCTGCCCCTTCGCCCTGCCGCAACCATTACGGGTACTTATCGACGCCAGCCTCAAGCGTTTCCCGGTGGTCTATATCGCCGCCGGCAGCCCCCATTCGGCGGCACCGGTAACTATGGAGCAGCTCCTGACCATTACCGGGGGCGAACTGGGCGCCATATGCTCATGAAGAGAAGCGTACATCGAGGCGAAAGAATGGAGCCCAATAAGTTGCGCACGGTTAAATAACGGCTGCGCCAGCATCACGATGCTTGCAGAGATACAAAACAGGCCCCCGGGTCAGGTAGGCACACCTGACCGGGGGCCTGTCGTTTTACCTGGAGGGTATTAATCGCAGCAGCGCTATGTAGTAGTTTAAAGTCTTGCTTGCTCAGGCCCAGGCACCGTGATATAATATGATTACAATATGTATACGGGGGGTTGAGCCTTGATTAAGACATTAACTGCCCATGGCAATAGCGCAGCCCTGATAATTGATAAACCGATTATGGAGTTGCTGGGTATAACTTTAAAGACACCCTTAAAAATCAGTACAGATGGTAAAAGCCTGGTGATTTCGCCCATCAGGGATGCCGGCCGGGAAGCACAGTTCCAGGACATCCTGCAAAGGGTAAACAGTGAACATGCCAGTACCCTGCGAAAACTGGCGGAATAGTAATGAACGAAATAAACTTTTTAACCCTGGCAGAGGTTATCGATATTCATCACGATCAAATCAGCCGCTACGGTGGCCAGCCGGGAATACGTGACCGCGGTTTGCTAGAATCGGCTTTAGCCATGCCGGAGGCTTCCTTTGCCGGCGTCTATTTTCACGCCGACCTTTTTACCATGGCCGCGGCCTATGCCTTTCACATATGTAAAAACCATTCTTTTATTGACGGCAATAAACGCACAGCTTTGGTGTGTGCGTTAGTTTTTTTGGAACTAAACGGTATAACCCTGGAAGACCCAAGGGGAATACTCTATAATGCTATGATGGATATTGCCAGTGGTAAAAGTGATAAATACCGGCTGGCTGCGATCCTTCGCCGCCTTGCCGGAGATGGTCAGGAAGAAACACTGCCTGATTAAGACACCTTGTTTTCCATATGCCGCGGTCTTAAGTGTAAATACGATAGTGCTTACTGCCTTTCCGGTCAGTTGCTTCCGGATAGGTAAAATAATGATAAACTAGCGGCAGCGCAATAGGGGAGGTTTAGCTGTGATCGAACTTAACCACCTGACCAAGGTGTACCACCGGGGTGAAGTGAAAGCCGTCGACGATCTAAATAAGGCGAAGCCGTGCCGGTTTGCCCGGAGCGGCCGGGTGGCCTGCCCATGCCGCGACCGCCGGCGGAGATCCAGGGCGGGGCCGTTTGGGAGCGTACGGCGTCCCTTTGTGCTAGAATAAAGTTACATCCTGACCGGGGGAGGCATGAGCGTGGTACCGGTGACAGCGTCCCGACCCCTGATCCGTACCCGGGGCCTGACCCGCCGTTTCGGCGGGTTGACCGCGGTGGACCAACTGGACCTGACAGTATACGCCGGAGAAATATACGGTTTCCTGGGTCCCAATGGCTCCGGCAAGACCACCACCATCAAGATGCTTACCGGGCTCCTGGAACCCACCGCCGGAGAAGTGGTGATAGCCGGCTTCAACGTCAAGACGCAGCCAACTCGGGCCAAGGCGGTAATGGCCTATGTACCCGACCAACCAACCCTGTACCCCAAGCTCACGGCGCGGGAGTTTCTGCTGCTCATGGCCGATCTCTACCGGGTTCCCCGGGAGGAAGCCCGGGACCGTTGCCAGCAGCTCCTGGCCCTCTTCGGCCTTGCTGACCGGGCGGAAGAACTGCTGGAGGGTTTTTCCCACGGAATGAAGCAAAAAACCGTGGTGGCGGCGGCCCTGATCCACCGTCCCCAGGTCATGATCCTGGACGAGCCCACCGTGGGCCTGGACCCCCACAGCGCCCGTCTGCTCAAGGATATTTTGCAGGAGCTGGCCCGGCAGGGAGTGGCGGTTTTCCTTTCTACTCATATCCTGGAGATAGCCGAGCGCATGTGCCACCGCGTGGGTATCCTGCAACGGGGGCACCTCATCGCCCAGGGCAGCCTCGCGGAACTGCGTGCCCGGGGCCGGGGAGAGGGGGAGACCCTGGAGGACATCTTCCTGGAACTCACCGGGAGTGCGGAAGAAGCCGAGGTGATTAAGGGATTGGAGGAGGAGAGGGCATGAAGGTGAGCTTGCCTCCTCCCCGGGAGGAAATACCGGAAAACGAAACCTGGTGGCGGGATTTCACCTTCCTGCTGGCCACCCAGCTGCGCATCTCCTGGCACACTGCCCGCCACTGGAGCGTGTGGGCCTGGCTGCTTACCATCCTGGCGGGGGTGGGCCTGGTGGGGGTCTTTGTGGGCCTGGGAGCGCTGGTGGGAGGAAGCCTGCGGGACGTACCCGCCTCCCTGGCCGGAGGGCTGCTGGGCCTCATTTTCTTGATGGGACTGGCCATGCAGCTTTTTACAGGCCTAACTACAGCCTTTTCCACCCTGTATCTTTCTCCCGACCTGCCTATCCTCTTCATGACGCCAGTGTCCACCAGGGCGGTGTTTGCCATGAAGTCCCTGCTGGTTGCCCTGGCCAACTTTCTTTTTGTTTTGCTGTTGGGCATTGTACCGGCCGTCATTTATGGTCTGGCCTTCAGCCTGGGTCCGGGTTATTACCTGGTGGTGGCCCTGGTAGTGCTGGGGCTGTGGGCCCTGGGCACGGCCCTGTCGGAACTCTTCAATCTGGCGGCCATGCGCCTCTGTCCTCCCCACCGCGCCCGGGAGGCCATGGGGGTTATCGGGGCCCTGGGGGGGCTGTTGCTGGCCGCCTTATTTCAAATCCCCAGCCTGCTCATGGATGATAATGAAAATGTGAACCTGGCTGCCTGGCTCACCGGGCAACAAGAAGCTCTAGCCTTCATGGAGTACACCCCCATGGGGTGGGCGGCCTGCGCCCTCACCGCCGCGGCTGACTCCTCCTGGGGACCGGCCTTGGGTTGGGCGCTGCTGCTGGTTGCCGCTTCGGTAATCCTCTACCTGCTGGCCGGTCTCTTGCTGGAACGGGGCTTCCGTCAGGGGTGGCTGGCGGTGGCGCAGGCGACCGGAGGCCCGACGCGCCGCCGCTCCACATATCTTCCCGCCGCTCCCCAGGCGCCGGCAGTGCCGGTCCTGGGGGGCGGCCTGCTGGCCCCCAGGACCGCCCGGGAAAATCTGCCTGTGTGGCCGGCCGTCCGGGCCATAGCCCGTAAGGATCTGCTCTCCTTCCGCCGCGACATGCGGGAATGGATGAACATTATCACCCCCCTGGTGGTGCTGGTGTTCATAACCATTAACCTGGTTAACTCCAGCGAAGCCGCCCGGGCTTCCCTTCTGGGCATAATCGTCACTTACGGGGTGATGATGGGAGGCCAGATGGCCCTGCAGTCCTTTGGACGCGAGGGGGAAGCCCCCTGGGTGCTGAACAGCGTGCCCACGACCGGCTGGCCGGTGGTCTGGGGTAAGCTCCTGGCCGCGGTGCTGCCCAGCTTGCTGGTGATGGAGACCATGCTCCTGCTGACGGCTCTGCCACTGGGCTTACCCGTCGACCTCATCGTGGGGCTGGCCCTGGCGGTGGTTTTTCTTACCCTGGGGGCCAGTTCCATATCCTTATACGGTTCCCTCAACTACGCCCGCTTTAACCCGGATAGTCCCCAGCAGCGCATCAGTGGCAGTGGATCCATGCTGATGTTTCTGGTAAACCTCGTCTTCACCGCCGTGCTGGGATATGGGGTGGCCGTGGCCCTGCTGCCGGGGGAGTACCTGGGGTTCCTGGACCTCTGGGGCCCTCCCTTCCCCGGGGGGGCTCAGGGGTTCTTCGTGCGCCTGCTCTACTACCTGAGCCGCCCCTTTACCTGGGACCTGACGGCACGGCGGGCCTTCGGCCTGCCTTTTGCCCTGCTAACCTGGGCCCTGGTGTTTTTCGGTTTCCTGGCCCTCACCGCCAAGCAGGCGGCCCGGGGCATCGAGGTGGCGGCGGTAACCGCGGCCGTCAAACCGAGGCGGCGCGCCTAAACCTAATAATGGGTAGTTTGTTTTTGGCATGTCCGTATATGGAAATTGGACCCGAGTACCTCGCGAGCCCGAGCTTAAGAACTTACTGTTCCCATATGCTTTGACAACCTGGGACGAGGACATTTTCGTAGAAAAGGAGACGGTTCTCTTGTTTGTGTCTGCAAACAGTAGAACCGTCCCCTTATTTTCGCGGTTCACTTCGCGTCTCCGTCAATTACGGCGGTCTGCGCCTCTGCCAGCGAACCGGCAGTGTATATCCGATTAATAATTTTATCCAGGGTATCCAGCTTATCAATCTGCCTGACGCGCCCCTGCAGTTCCCGGGAGGCCCTGCCAAACCTCGCGTCCAGGTACTTGCAGATGGCTGTCTGCCTACCCCTGGCCTCGCCTCGGGCCTCACCTCGGGCCTCGCCTTCAGCCTTGGCGCCGGCGAGAGCGGAGATCTCGTCCCGGATGGCCTTCTCGCGCAGCTCGTAGAGCCGGCGTTCCTGCTTGCTCTGCCAGAAGGCCTGCTCGATGGTCAACGCTTTCTTAATCCCTGGGTATTCCATGGCCATCGCCTCCAAGGCGTAGTCGTTGGTCCGGTTGATCCCCCTGATCTCCGCCAGGTTCTCCACCCCATTCGCGATTGATCTTTCAACCTCATTATACCAGATTCAAGGCCGGCGGAAAAGAATAGATTGTTTCAAGATAGTGAAATTGACGCTGGTTTACCGTTCACGGTGTTGTCTGCACCCTGCTTCTGTGTTAAAATTTAGGAACGAATTACCAAAAAAAGGAGCAGGTGATGGTCAGGTATGAAGGTATCGCGTATAGTTGTAAGGGGATTGGATGGGACGCCGTCACTGAGACGGTAACCCTGCAGGAAGCCGGTCATATCTTACGCTTTTATCCCGGCCGGGCGGAAATGGAACGCGACGGCCGCCGGCAAGCCCTGGATGCGGCCCCTTAAACCGCGCCGGCCGGGTTTTCCTTCCGGCCCGCTATGTCGCCGAAGCCCTGAGGTACCAGGTCACCTGGTCCCCGGCCCGGCAGCAGGTGCTGGTAATCCGGGAATAATAAACGCTGGTTTACTCCCACGTAGAAATAGAGAAATAGAAGCTAAAAAAGTGTTGTCTACGGCTGCTTCAAGGGGCTGGCAGTGATAATCCTCCCTTTGCCTGGAATAAGGGTTACCAATGCCGCGTGAAGCGACGGTCAGAATAATAGCGCTTCTAAGGGAGCTGCAGCCGAATCGCTCCAGCAGCGGAAACTAAGCCTCTGGGTGTGTGGGGGGTAGCAATCCCAACCGAACAATCGCAACTATTGTTTGTCTTCATCAGGGGTTACAGTAGCTGGGGGGTGACTGCAGGGTCTGAATGTAAAGGGGGTTGTGAGCTGGCGACAATACCTGCTGATTACAGAAACTGACAGAGGGAGCCATCGAAAATTAACAATCTATTAACCTGCACTGTTAGGTTGTATGTTAAAATAGGAACAACAGGTCATAAAGTATCTTTCTGCCGGGGTTACGCCGCAGCAAGATGCAAAGAGCACAAAACCGCAAGGGGGAAGGCTGATGCCGGAGGGTTCGTGGTGGGGAAGGTTGATCGGGGTTTTAGTAAATCCATGTAAAACGTTTTATGAATGGCCGGAAAAGGCGCCCTTCTGGCCGCCGGCCTTAAGTTTGCTGGGCTTTAATCTGCTCCTGTCCCTGATTGTCCTGCCGAAAGCCAGGGCTGCCGCTCTGCTGGCCCTGGAGCAAAGTCCCGTGCCGATCGCAGCACCCCAGCTGGCCATGGCGAAGACCATGATTAACTACGGCGTACCGATCATGACCATCCTGGTAGCCCTGGCCATGCCCCTGATTATCTGGATGCTGGAGGCCTGGGTTATCAGCCTGGCGGGCCGCGCCTTCGGCCTGCAGGCTACCTATGGCGACCTGTTGCCGGTGACGGTGGCAGCCTGGGTACCGACGCTGCTGGGGGGCCTGATTTACAAGGTGTTAATCCTGGCCCTGCCCATGGAAAGCATGAAGCAAATCCAGTTGAACCTGGCGGCACTGCTGCCACCGGCAACCCATCCCGGTCTGGTTTACCTGCTGCTGGAAAAGATCGATCCCTTTACCATCTGGAACTTTATCCTCCTGGGCCTGGGGACGGCGGCTGCAGCCAGGGTGGAACAGCGGCGCGGTTTGCTGGTGGCCCTGGTGGTCTGGCTGGTTTATGTGGCCTTAAGCGTCCCTTTAGGTATGGTAGGAGCAGCCTTCAGCACAGCTGCCTGAGCCACCTGAGCCGGTTTGCGCGACCGGCTTTTCCTATAGTTAGTACCTTACGGCTTCAAAACTNNTTGTGGGCGGAGCCCACATTGGTATTAAAGTCGGCCGAAACAGGCAGGGTGAAACATTCAGGGCGGAATCCGGGAACCTGCCTTCCCCCTAACCCGGCACAGCCGGAACCAAAATCCTGCCGCGATATTTTCTTTCCACTTTGCGTAGATCATTGGGATTAAGGGACTATATCACACACCGGAGGTAATCATGGGGAAAAGGGTTTTAACTATTGCCGGCATCATTTTTGTTATTGTAATTATCGGCGGCATCATTGCCGCCAATGTTTATCGCAGCCGTAAACCACAGGGGATGCCGGTCAAGGCGGCCCCGGCAGAGGCACGCGATTTATCCACTACTATCATGACTACGGGCCGGGTGGAACTCGCCGGCGAGCAGGAGGTAACGGCGACTACCGCCGGCCGGGTAGTGGCGGTCCTGGTACAAACAGGCGACCAGGTGAACAAGGGACAAACCCTGATCCGCCTGGAGGCTCCTGACCTGGCCAACCAAGCGCAGGAGGCGGCGGCTGCGGTAGAGGTAGCCCGGGCTAACCTTGCCAAAGCCCGGCAGGGGGCGCGGCCGGAAGAGGTCAAGGCAGCTGAGGTAGCCCGCGACCAGGCGCGGGTCAGCCTGGCGGAGGTGCAGAAGAAACTGAAGCGCACCCGCGAACTGGCCGCTGCCGGCGCGGTACCGGCGGCCGACCTGGAAGCGGCCCAGCATGAGGTCGCCCGCTGGCAGCTCCAGGTGGCGGAGGCTGAGGCTAAATTGCAGGCTCTGACCGCCGGGCCCCGGCCGGAGGATATGGCCGCCCTGGAGGCGCAGCTGCACCAGGCGGAGCTTGCCGCCGCTGCGGCCCACGAGCAGCTGGCCGGGACAACCCTGGCCGCCTCCATGAAGGGGACAGTACTGGAGATGACGGCTAAAACCGGCCAGTGGGCAACCCCGGGGACTACCCTGGCGCGGGTGGGGGACCCGGCGACCATGCAGGTGCGGGCGAACGTAGCCGAGGCTGACAGCGGCAACCTGCAGCCGGGGCAGGCCGTGGCCATTACCGGCCGCGCCTTCTGGGGTACGACCTACCAGGGCCAGGTAGCCCGGGTGGCACCGGCGGCGGTGACCCGGCAGCCCCTGCAGGGTTCGGAGACAGAGACGACGGTAGAGGCCGTTATCGAACTGGCCGGGCCGGCGCCTTTGCTCAAACCCGGTTACAGCGTCGACTTAAAGGTCACTACCGCCAGCAAACCCCAGGCTTTGACCATCCCCTTTGAAGCCGTCCAGGAAGAAAAAGGCCAGCGTTATGTCTGTCGTATTGTTGACGGCAAGGCGCAGCGGGCAGCCATCCAGACGGGTTTGGAGAACGAACTCTATGTTGAGGTGACGGCCGGCCTGCAGGCGGGTGACCAGGTAATCTTGAACCCCACGGATAAAATTAAAGACGGCGTGGCCGTGCACCCCGAGGGGGAGAAAAAGTGATCCGCCTGGAGGGGATAGGTAAGATCTACCATCTGGGGAGCATCGAAGTACCGGCTCTGGTAGAGGTTTCCCTGGCGGTGCAGCCGGGGGAGTTCGTCGCTATTATGGGCCCCTCCGGTTCCGGCAAATCGACCATGTTGAATGTACTTGGCTGTCTTGACCGGCCCAGCGCCGGGACCTACCTGTTAGATGATATAGATGTAAGCCACATGAACGATGATCAACTGGCAGGAGTACGCAATAAGAAAATAGGATTTGTTTTCCAATCCTTTAATCTTCTACCGCGCATGACTGCTCTGATGAATGTTGAGCTTCCGCTGATCTACGGCGCCGCCAAAAACAGAAAGGAACGCGCTGAAAAAGCCATTGAGGCAGTCAGCATAGGCAAGCGCTCACACCACAAGCCCAGCGAGATGTCCGGAGGTGAACAGCAAAGGGTTGCTATAGCACGCGCACTTGTCAATGATCCTCCCCTCATCCTTGCCGACGAGCCTACCGGCAACCTTGATACTGTTACAAGCCACAGTATTATGGAATTCCTGCAAGAGCTTAACCGGAATGGACGCACTATCGTCATCGTGACCCACGAGGAGGATATAGCCTCGTATACCAAACGCACCATCTATTTACGTGATGGCTGCATAATCCAGGAGAAGCTTCGTTGAGCATCCTGGAGTACATTATCTCTGCATGGCAGACGCTCATATCAAATAAAATGCGGTCCTTTCTTACGATGCTTGGCATTGTAATAGGAGTGGGGGCTGTAGTTTTCCTGGTCTCCTTCGGCAGAGGACAGCAGGAGCAGCTGAACAGCATTTTCCGGAACATGGGCGCCAACGCAATCTATAT
>DFYS01000079.1 GCA_002383405.1 Moorella sp. UBA4076 | reverse complement strand
TACTCCTGAAGGTGTTGTGGTATAATATTTACATGGCACCTATGCCAATTTTGGATGATTATTGGAGCCCATAGATGGGAGGGATTTTCGATGGCAACGGAATTCACGGGTATAACCCCGGAATTATACCATATGGTTATAGCAGTAGTCGATCAACGCATGGCGGAAATCAAGGTTACCCGCACAGATTTCGATGATCTCAAAGAAGTAGTCAAAGAACTGGCCGAGGCGCAGAAGCGTACCGGGGAGAGAGTGGAAGAACTGGCCGAGGCGCAGAGGCGTACCGAGGAGAGGATGGAAGAACTGGCCGAGGCGCAGAGGCGTACCGAGAAAAGAATGGAAGAACTGGCCGAGGCGCAGAAAAGGACAGAAGTAGAATTGCGACAGATGGCGCGCCAGGTGGGTTCCCTTGCCACCACGGTGGGCTTTGGTCTCGAGGATATAGCGCGGGTGGTTCTACCGGGCTATCTGGAACGCAACCTGGGCGTAAAAATAGATAAGCTTATCAGAAAGCATATCGATACTGATGGTGAGCCGCTGGAGATCGACCTTTTCGGCCCGGGGAGTAAAGATGGGCGGCCGGTGATAGTGCTTGGCGAGGTAAAAGCCCGCATCTACAGCCGGGAAGTAAAAGCCTTTGCCCGTAAGGTTGCCAGGGCAGAAGCATCACTTCAGGGCGAAGTGCTAAAAGTAATGTTCGGCTACCTGATTCACCCTGCGGCTTCGGAGTTGGCGGCCCAGGAGGGAATAATCCTGGTGGCCTCTTATGAACGCTAAAAATGAAGGTGGGACGCAAGAGGTAGGAAGCAGAAGGCCACCCCGGTACTTAAACTATGGGCGGCTACACCAATGAACTGGCGCAAACCCTTAATTGGTTTGGTGCAGCCTGGGAAATAGCACGAAAGCTTAACCCGAACTGGAGTGAAGTGCAAATAGATACGGATAAGATGCAACGTATACAAAAAAGGCGAGCTGCCCTGGCTCAGTTAAGAAATCAAGGGCAGGACCACATATGCCGTCAGGCTGGCCCGGGGTAGTATACCGCGGGCCGCTGTGTTATAATAGCTCCCGGAAGGGGGGAGCACCGATGCCGCCCTTTGTCCTCAAATCTGCCTACCAGCCCAGCGGCGACCAGCCGCAGGCCATTGCCGGCCTGGTAGCAGGGTTGCAAAAGGGCTGCCGCCACCAGACCCTGCTGGGGGCCACCGGTACCGGCAAGACCTATACCATGGCCCAGGTCATCCAGGCCGTGCAGCGGCCCACCCTGGTCCTGGCGCCCAACAAGACCCTGGCGGCGCAGCTCTGCGGCGAGTTCAAGGAGTTTTTCCCCGACAACGCCGTCGAGTACTTCGTCAGCTACTACGACTATTATCAACCCGAGGCCTATGTGCCCCAGACGGATACCTATATCGAAAAGGATAGCTCTATCAACGACGAGATCGACAAGCTGCGCCACTCGGCTACCGCGTCCCTCTTCGAGCGGCGCGATGTTATCATTGTAGCCAGCGTGTCCTGCATTTATGGCCTGGGCTCGCCGGAGGACTACAGCACGCTGATGCTTTCCCTGCGTGAGGGCCAGGAGTACGACCGCGACGCTATTTTGCGTAAACTGGTGGACATCCAGTACAGCCGCAACGACTACGACTTCAAGCGGGGGACCTTCCGCGTCCACGGCGACGTCATCGAGATCTTTCCGGCTTCTTTTACGGAGAAGGCGGTACGGGTGGAGATGTTTGGCGACGCCGTCGAGCGCCTGCTGGAGATCGATACCCTGACCGGGGAGATCCTGGCGCGGCGCCGCCACGCGGCTATTTTTCCGGCCAGCCACTATGTAGTGGCTGAGGACAAGATGGAGCGGGCGTTAAAGAGCATCGAGGCCGAGCTGGAGCAACGCCTGCGCGAGCTGCGGCAGCAGGGCAAGCTCCTGGAGGCGCAGCGCCTGGAGCAGCGCACCGGTTTTGACCTGGAGATGATGCGGGAAGTCGGCTTCTGCAAGGGCATTGAGAACTACTCCCGCCATTTGACCGGCCGGGCGCCGGGGGAGCCGCCCTATACCCTGCTGGACTATTTTCCTGACGATTTCCTGCTCTTTATCGACGAGTCGCATATTACCGTACCACAGGTCGGCGGCATGTACGAAGGTGATCGCTCCCGGAAAACGACCCTGGTGGAATACGGCTTTCGCTTGCCCTCGGCCCTGGATAACCGGCCGCTGACTTTTACTGAATTCAGCCAGCATATCGGCCAGGTGATCTACGTCTCGGCGACACCGGGCCCTTACGAACAGGAGCGCTCCCAGCAGGTGGTGGAGCAGATCATCCGGCCCACCGGCCTGGTGGAGCCGGAGGTGCTGGTGCGGCCGGTGCCGGGCCAGATCGACGACCTGGTAGGCGAAATCAACAAACGGGTGGATAGCAAAGAGCGCGTCCTGGTGACGACGCTGACCAAGCGCATGGCCGAGGATTTAACCGACTACCTGCGCGAGCTGGGGATTAAAGTGCGCTACATGCATTCCGACATCGGTGCCATCGAGCGCATGGAGATTATCCGCGACCTGCGCCTGGGGGTTTTTGATGTCTTGGTGGGGATCAACTTGCTGCGCGAGGGCCTGGACCTGCCGGAGGTTTCCCTGGTGGCCATCCTGGACGCCGACAAGGAGGGGTTCTTACGCTCGGAGCGCTCCCTTATCCAGACCATCGGCCGCGCCGCCCGTAACGTCAACGGCCAGGTCATCATGTACGCCGATACCGTCACCGACTCCATGCGGCGGGCCATCGACGAGACCAACCGCCGCCGCCAGGTGCAGCTGGAGCATAACCGGCAGCACAACATTATCCCCCGCACCATCAGCAAGCCGGTGCGGGACATTATTGAAACCACCGTGGCTGAGGAGCCGGCGTCGTATCAGGCGGGCAAAACCCGCGCTGTGGAGAAAAAGAAGCGTCAGTTCAGCAAACGGGAACTCAAGGCGATGATCAGCCAGTTAGAGAAGGAAATGCGGGCGGCCGCCAAACAGTTGGAGTTTGAACGCGCCGCCGAGCTGCGGGATGCCATCCTGGAATTGAGGTTGCAGGCGGGTTAGGATTAGCGACTGCTATAGCAGTAATTATTGTTTCCATTGGTTCATCTGTTCGCTAATATATTTATCCAGCAAAATTACTTCCGGGTAATCAATTTTGGACCATGCAAGATCGTTGCCAATAATCATCTCACAACCTGCAGCTTGTGCCGTTGCAATAATAAGGGCATCTGGAAGGCGCAAGTTGGTTTTCGCCCTGATTGATGCAGCCGTATAACCTATTTGACGTGAAATAGGTATTACCTTGAAGCCAGGGAAAGTATTTAAAAAGAGTTGCACTTTAGCCAGGGTTTCTTTATTATCCTCTTTAAGAGGACCAACCAGAAGTTCTGCTTCAGTGATTAAAGAAATAAAAACTGCCAGCTTTTGTCCTTCACAGAGGCTGAAAAGGGGTTTCAAGATAGTGCTATAGGGGTTAACATTCTGGAGGAAATAGATTATGCTATTCGTATCCAGGAGTATACGCTGGCAGCCAGCAATTTTACTCAAGAAAGCGTCTTTTCCCATGCGTCTCTCTCCTGATTAACATAAGCGTCTATCTCTTCCCGGGTTTTGCCATAGGTGTCTTTTAGTGAACCGGCAAATAGTTCCGTGTAACTCCTGATTTGGGGTGAGAGAATAATTTTATCACCCTTTACCTCTAATAGTAATTTTTGTCCCGGCTGGATGCGAAGGTTTTTATAGACTGCAGCGGGCAATGTTATTTGCCGCTTACTGGAAACCTTTACAATCGCCTGTTCCATCTTGTTACCCCCTGTTTATTTTCTCACTTACTATTATATTAAACACTAAGTGGATTTGACAACTGCCTGGTTTTTATATTTATTATGACTGCCGGCTAAAAAATATACTGCAAGCTACAGGGTGATTATTATTGCCGTTTATCGCTGATTTCCATATCCATTCCCATTACTCCATGGCTACCAGCAGGGATGCCGACCTGGAGAACCTTTACCGCTGGGCGCGCTGCAAGGGTGTTACCCTGGTGGGCAGCGGCGACTTTACCCATCCGGGCTGGCGGCAGGAGCTGCAGGACAAGCTGGAACCGGCCGAAGCAGGGCTATACCGGCTAAAAGACGACCTCTGCCGGCGGGTGGAGGAAGATGCCGCCGGAGGGCCGCTGCCGGCAGGTCCGGCGGTGCGCTTTATCATCAGCGGCGAGATCAGCACGATTTATAAACAAGGCGGCCGCACGCGCAAGGTGCACCACCTTATCCTCCTGCCGGGCCTGGAAGTGGCGGCGAGCTTAAGCCGCCGCCTGGAGGCGATCGGCAACCTCCATTCTGACGGCCGGCCGATCCTGGGCCTGGACAGCCGCCGGCTGCTGGCGATGACCCTGGAGACCTGCCCGGAGGCCATCTTTATCCCGGCCCACATCTGGACGCCCCATTTTTCCCTCTTCGGCGCCAACTCGGGCTTTGACGCTATTGAGGAGTGCTACGGCGACCTGGCTGCGTATATTGGCGCGGTCGAAACAGGTCTTTCCTCCGACCCGCCGATGAACTGGCGTCTGGCCGCCCTGGACCGCATGACTCTGGTGTCCAATTCCGACGCCCACTCGCCCCGCCACCTGGCCCGCGAGGCCAATCTTTTGGACGTTGAGCTCTCCTATACGGCCATCCGGCGCGCGCTGCAGGAAAAAGAAACAGGTGGTTTTTGCGGTACCATAGAGTTCTTCCCTGAAGAAGGCAAGTACCACTATGACGGCCACCGCGCCTGCGGTATTTGTTGGCACCCCTCCCAATCGCAGACCGCTGGTGGGATTTGCCCGGTTTGCGGCCGCAAGCTGACTATCGGCGTTCTGCACCGGGTGGAGGAACTGGCCGACCGGGAAGAGGGGTTTCGCCCCGCTGGAGCCCGTCCCTTTGCGAGCCTGGTGCCGCTGCCGGAGGTGCTGGCTTCAGCCCTGGGGGTTGGGGCTACTTCAAAGAAAGTCACCGCTATCTACTTTGACCTGCTGCGCCATCTGGGACCGGAACTGGTAGTGTTGCGGGAGGTCCCCCTGGCGGCTATTGCCCGGGTGGCCGGGGCGGCGGTGGCGGAAGCCATCCGGCGGATGCGCGCCGGGGAGGTAGAAACCCAACCAGGTTTTGACGGTGAGTATGGCCGTGTCCTGCTGCTACGGCCGCAAGAGCGGGAATTTTACAGCGGCCAGGAGACCCTGTTTGCCGCAGCTGGAGAAATTGCGGTTAGCAGTGAAACAGCAGTTGCCGGTAGAGGGCAACAGGGAGGAGCATTTCCGCCGGTAACAATTGCCAGGCCGGCAGTACCGGCGCCGGGAAGCAAGCGGGAGCCCCGCCGGCAGCAGGACAGGCCCGCCGCGGCCCCGGGATGGGACCTGCCGGCCGGTCAAGAACAAGAGGGTACTGGCAGCAGCCCCGCTACAGGGGCAGGTATTGATAACAAAGCTATCCTGGCTGGCCTCAATCAAGAGCAGCGGCAGGCAGTTACCGCTGCCGGGGGGCCGGTGATTGTTATTGCCGGGCCGGGTACGGGTAAGACCCGCACCCTGGTCCACCGCCTGGCCTATTTAATCAGCGTCCGGGGTATCGACCCCGGCCGGATTACCGCCGTGACCTTTACCAACAAGGCGGCCGGTGAGATCCGCCATCGCGTCGCTGAACTGCTGGGAGCAGGGGCAGGTAGCGAGCGGGTAACCATTGGCACTTTTCACAGCATTTGTCTGGATATTCTTCAGGGGGGTATGGTGCCGGACGGTAAAGCGCCGGACAAAGCGGGGCCGGCCGGCTTTAGCGGCCCCGGAGCATTGAGCGTTAGGGCAACGGGGGTCGAAGCGGCCAGGGTCGAAGCGGTAGGAGTGGGAACGGCAGAGACCGAAGCAGCAGGATTCGGAGCGGTAGAGGCCGGAATGGTGGATACTGGAGCAGCAAGAGACGAAGTCTCAGGGGTGAAAGCAGCGGCTCGAGCAGCAGGGTTCGAAGGTACGGCGGCCGGAGCGACAGGGGCCGGAGCAGCAGGACCGCCCGGCCGGCGGCAACTGATCGTCCTGGATGAAAGCGATGCCCGGAGCCTCCTGGCAGAAGTCCTGCGGGAAAGAAGACAGTCCAGCGCTCGTAAAGTCCTGCAATGGCAACGGCAGATTGCTTATCTCAAAAGCCGCGGTTTGTTGCCGGATGCCCCCGCTGTCCCGGCCGAACTGAGGCATGTCTACCGCGCCTACCAGGAACGGCTGGCGGCGTACGGTGTCCTGGATTATGACGACATCCTCCTGCAGGCGGTGGCCATAATGCGAGGGATAAGGGCGGCCGGGGGCGCGAACCCGGAGGCAGGGAAGAGCCTGCTCCGGTGCAGCCATCTTCTTGTCGACGAATTCCAGGATGCCAATCCGGTCCAGTACCAGCTGGTGCAACTCTGGGCCGGGGATGGCAGCAACCTTTTTGTTATCGGCGACCCCGACCAGGCCATTTACGGCTTCCGNNCCTGCAACTACCGGTCGACGCCGGCTATCCTGCGGGCGGCTGCAGCCGTCATCGCCCATAACTATGAAACCATCCCCCCGACCGGCGGCGAGCCACCTCCGGCGGCGGGAACCTCCCCTGCGGTTCAGGAAAAGGGAAGCCCTGCGGCAGCAGGCATGTGCCCGCCGGCGGTTACTGCGTCTGATGGCCGATCTTTATCAGCGGATACGCCTGAACCCGATGGCCCGCCTTTGACCTCACACCCCCTGCCGGACCATTTTCATCCTTCTACTGGTGCTGCGCCGGCGGCACGGGAGTCTACCCTGCCCAGCACGCCGGAACTGCAAGCCACCAGGGCAGGCGCTGCACCTGTCCTGCACCTGGAGGTCCCGGGCGAGACGGCGGAGGGAATCGCCATTGTCCGGGAGATCGGCTGCCTGGTGGGCGGCACGACTATGCTCCAGGCCCACGGCCAGGGCGGCATGGTACCGGAGGAATTCTTGCGGGGCAGGGAAGGGGAGAGGGAAGCCCTCGGCTTTGCCGACATCGCCGTCCTCGCCCGGACCGGGCGCCAGCTGGAAACCCTGGAAGCGTGTTTCCTGCAGGAGGGCATACCCTACCGGGTGCTGGGCCGGGGCAGTTTCCTGGAAGAACGGCCGGTCAGGGAGGCGCTGGCCTTCTGCCGCTGCCTGGTGCACCCGGCCGACGACTTCCATCTTTTTCGCTACCTTGGCTTACACCGGGCCGGGCCGGGACGGGCTGAAATTGCCCTGTTAAAGGAAATCAGCAGCCAGGCCGGGGTACCGGCCTGGCAGGTACTCGAGGCACTGGCGGCCGGTAACGGGTCGTTGGACGGGACCGCAGCTGCTTTAACCGCCGCCACCGCCCCGCAGCACGAGACAGCAGACCCCGGGGATGGAGCCAGAGGGACCGCTGCAGCCACCGCGGGCACCGCCTTTATCACCGCCCGGCGGGATGAACTACCGGCCGGCACTGGCGGCCAGCCCGCCGCTGCCGGGACAATTCCCCCCCTGCCCCGGCAGGCTGGCGAAAAGATCCTGGCAGAAGGGAAACTGGATACCCTGGCCGCAGCTTTAGCAGCCAGCAACCTGAAGCCGGCAACCAGGGAACGCTTGCTGGCCTGCCGGGATATCCTCCGCAGATATCGCGCCATGATGGCCACGCAAACACCTGCCGGCCTCCTGGCTTGCTGGCTGGCAGAACGTGACCTCAAGGCGGAGGCCAGCCTCGACCGCCTGTTACGGGTGGCGGCGCGGTTTAGTGACCTGCCCTCCTTCCTGCGCGGGGTAACCCTGGCCGGGGAAGGCGACCACGAACGCTACGGGAGTAATACCCCTGCCCCGGAAGCGGTGAGCCTGATGACTATCCATGCTGCCAAGGGGCTGGAGTTTCCCGTGGTCTTCATCGCCGGCGTCGAAGACGGGCTGCTTCCCCTGCAAAAGAACCCGGATCTCGCCGGGGATCAAGGAGATATTCATGATCTTCAGGAGGAGCCATCTATAGCGTTAGCTGATTATCACCAGCAGGCGGCAGAAAAAAAGGCGACAGATGCCCATTTTGAATCAGGAACCGGCTTCAGCCAGTTCCGACAAACCGCCCACCCAGCACATCTAAACTCTCACCTCTTATTAGCGCAACCATTCAGAGGGCAAACGCCCTGCCAGCAATCGGGAGAAATGGGAGTTAAGCAGACTTTAAATCTGAAACCGGCACAGCCGGTTTCTCCAAGCCTCCCACCTCTCACTCCCCACTTCCCACATCTCCTTTCGGAGGAGCGCCGCCTGTTCTATGTCGGCCTGACACGGGCGCGGGATATATTGATCCTGGTATCATCCCGCAGCCGGTCTGGCGCCGGGATCAAGAAACCTGCCCGGCCCTCTCCTTTTCTCCAGGAAATACCACCGGACTGCCTGGAGGAAAGAGCCTGGACCGGCAAGGCCCGCGGTGAGCAAAGCGATGATGAAGGGAAATATAAACAGCTCAGCCTGTTTTAAGAGTAAGGCCAGAAAACGGGTTTCCAGTGGTAGGGGTTATAA
>DFYS01000095.1:21900-23321 GCA_002383405.1 Moorella sp. UBA4076 | reverse complement strand
GGTCAGTACCAATACAGACGACAACAAGGGGCTGTTTGCCGTCGGGATTCAGCTCCTGCAGGTGTCGCGCCAGGCACTGGCTTAATTTATCGACTGCCAGGGGATCCTGGTAATAATACTTTATTTTCAACGGCGGCGATGTTTCGCAACGAGGGGTTGAGGCGAAGAAAGGCAGCAGAGCCATACCCTACCTCCTGGGAAGTCTTGTGCCTAGAGTATATGTCGGAAAACATTTTTTTATACTAGCGAGCCTCCCTGCCGGCATATCATGTACCAGGGCCGCTGGTTAGACTCCCATACCGACCCGACGGCACCAGCAGTGCCTGAAGGAAACCTGCCCCACCCCGGCAGACCACAGTATACTGCTTCGCAAGAACGCTGTTTTCAGGATGGGTGATGACGATTCTCAGGGCGGAACTGGCTGTGACGGCGGCAGTTATAGGCACGATGGCCGGCGCCGGGTTTGCTTCCGGCCAGGAACTGGTACAGTTTTTCTTATGCCTTGGCCCCCGGGCGCCGGCGGCCCTGGCATTGATGGCCGTTCTATTGAGTCTGGCTGCCGGCCTGGCAAGATACCTGGCCGGACAGTGGCGCACGCAGTGTTATCGCGATTTTTTGGTCGTGCTGCTGGGGAGCTGGGCCAAACCGGCTGACCTGGCTACAGCGGCCTTCCTCTTCGGTGGGGTGGCCATCATGCTTGCCGGGTCCGGCGCCGTAGCGCGGCAGTATTTCGGCCTGCCACCGCTGGCGGGGAGCCTGGCTTGCGTCGCCGTGGCCTCTCTGGCCGGTCTGGGCCGCGGGCGCGGCCTGCTGCTTCTTAACGCTATCCTGGTACCAGTGATGCTGCTAATTATGGTCGTGGNNNNGCCTTTATGTCGCCTATAACATGCTCGGGCTAGCAGTTTTATTGACTTCGCTGCCGGGCCGGCAGGGGGTTGCCGGGGCCGGCCTGGGAGGGCTTTTGCTGGGGGGAGTGGTCTATTTACTGGTAACAGCCATGGCCGGTTTGAGCCCGGCGGCGTTGCGCTCCGAGTTACCGCTGCTGCATCTGGTAGCTGGTATTCATGCGGGGATGCCCCGCCTTTTTGCCCTGGCCCTCTGGCTGGCCATGGTGACAACAGCGGCCAGCGACCTCTTTGGACTGGTTAGCAGGCTGAACCAGATTCCTGGCCTGACACCAGTGCGGGCGGTAACCGGGGTATGGGTCCTGGCTGTACCGGTGGCCGGCTGCGGTTTTATCACCCTGGTCAGCTGGATCTATCCCTTTTTTGGTTACCTGGGACTGGTGTTTTTAGTCCTGGCCCTGGTACGATATCAATTTAAGATTTGAAAAGCAGGATTTTAGGCTCCGTCTGTCGAAAAAATCTTTAAACCCACGAAGGGAGTGAAGGATATGAAGGCAGACCACCCGGGAAAGCGGT
>DFYS01000095.1:20493-21879 GCA_002383405.1 Moorella sp. UBA4076 | reverse complement strand
GGAAAAGGAATTGGGTCAGGTGATGGTTTATTATCAGACCGGGGATGGCAATTTCCTGGTCCCGGTAACAGTAACCTTTATTCCAACCCGTGAGGTTGCCAAGGTAGCCGTAGAAAAACTGCTGGCCGGCCCCCAGGGTAATGGTTTAAAGGGTGTTATGCCTGACGGAGTTAAGCTGAGGGATGTTTATATTTTGGATAACCAGCAGACCATTTATGTGGATGTAACAAAAGAATTGCTCCAGGTGAAGGATAACCAGCAGGCGGAGAAAGCGATTAAAGCACTGGTTTTAACCCTCACCAGCCTGGATAATGCTCGTTATGTCCAGCTGTTGGTAGAAGGGCAGTCTATTGCCGCCATCGGCGAGATAAAAACGGATAAGCCCATGGAACGGCCGCAGGTTGTGAACAGCCTGTTGCAAAATAATGAACAGCAGGGTGTCCAGGTGTACTTTGGCGATGCTAATGCCCTTTACTTTATTCCGGTTACCGTTCCTCTGCCCGCCGGGGCCAGCCAGGGGGATCTGCCCCGGGCGGCCGTCATGGCGCTGCTGGCCGGTCCACCGGAAAAGAGCGGCCTGACACGGACCATCTGGCGCGGCACCCGCCTCCTCGCTCTGAAGATTGCTGAAGGCGTGGCCACGGTGGACCTGAGCCGTGAGGTAACCGGCTATGGCGGCGGCTCTACGGCGGAAAGAGCACTGCTTGCTTCCCTGCTCTTTACCCTGACCCAGTTCCCGGAGGTTGACAGGGTGCAGCTATTGATTGAAGGGCAAAAACGCGAATACCTGCCGGAGGGCTCGCCTATTGATAAGCCCCTGGCCCGGCCGGAAAAAATAAATTTTATCCAACACTAAAGTGGGCTCCGCCCACAACNNATTGCAGTTTTGAAGACGCAAGGTATTAATGGACATCGATCTGGACACGCCGCTGGCGCTGGTTCTCCGCCAGAGGAATGTGGATAGTTAGAATGCCATTTTTATAAGCAGCGGTGGCTTTTTCCGGTTCAACCCTGGCCGGCAGGCTGATGGTCCGGGTAAAAGTTCCATAGCAGCGTTCGGCGCGGTGGTAGTTTTCTTCTTGCATTTCTTCGCTGCGGCGGACCTCCCCGCGAAGAGAGAGGGAATCCTCCGTGGCCGTGATTTCTACGTCGTCGCTGGAGGCGAGCCCGGGCAGCTCGGCCGTGGCTACTACCTCGGTATCGGTCTGGTAAACATCAAAACGGGGCCCGGTTTCCAGGAGGCCGGGCATGAAATTACGGAATATCGCTTCGCGAAGATCGCTCAGCTCGCGCGCGCGGCGCCACGGACCAACGTTCATATTTAAATCACCTCGAAGACAGGATGTATCTCTATTTTACCCTCTTGAGCCCGGGTTTATGACGTGC
>DFYS01000095.1:12353-20488 GCA_002383405.1 Moorella sp. UBA4076 | reverse complement strand
TATAATAAAGTTAAATCCGCGTACCTGCTTTATTCATGACCAGGGGTCGGGAACCAGTGGAGGCAGTATATGGAACAGAAAGACCGCTTGCGGCAGTTGCCGGCGGTAGACCAGCTTTTGCGGCATCCCCTGCTCCAGGAGATGGTCCAGGAGGATCATAACCTGGTAGTACAGACGGCCCGCCAGGTACTGACAGACTGGCGCCAGAGAATAATGGCCGGGGAGACCGCTTTGCCCGGTGGCGAAGAGCTGGTGCGGGAAATCGGTGCCCGCTACAGCCAGGCCGCCCGCAGCAGCCTGAGACCGGTCATTAACGCTACCGGGATAGTTTTACATACCAACCTGGGCCGGGCTGTCTTGAGCCCGGCTGCCGTTACGGCGGTCCAGGTAGCAGCCCGTCGTTATACCAACCTGGAGTTTGACCTCGAAAAGGGGCAGCGGGGTAACCGCTACGAACACGTAGTCGGCTTACTCCAGGAACTGACTGGTGCAGAAGGCGTCCTGGTTGTTAATAATAATGCTGCCGCCGTGCTGCTGAGCCTGGCCGCCCTGGCTGCCGGCAGGGAAACAATCGTATCCCGCGGCCAGCTGGTGGAAATCGGCGGTTCTTTCCGGGTGCCCGAGGTTATGGCTCAGAGTGGCACTCGCCTGGTGGAGGTCGGCACAACTAATAAAACCCACTTGCGCGACTATGAAACAGCCCTGGGGGTGGAGTCAGCCCTGCTCCTCAAAGTGCACCCCAGCAATTACCGCATCCAGGGTTTTAGCCACGAAGTGACCACGGCAGAACTGGTTGCCCTGGGCCGGCGCTGGCAGATCCCGGTGATGGAAGACCTGGGCAGCGGCGTCCTGGTGGACCTGTCGGCTGATGGGATTGCCGGCGAACCGACCGTTCAGGACGAGATCGAGCAGGGCGTTGATATCCTGACTTTTAGCGGCGACAAGCTCCTGGGCGGCCCCCAGGCGGGCATTATCCTGGGCCGGCGCGAGCTGGTGGCCCGGATTGCCCGCCATCCTTTAGCCCGCGCCCTGCGGGTCGACAAGATGACCCTGGCGGCTCTGGAGGCTACCCTGAAAGCCTACCGCAATCCGCAACGTGCTGTAAGGGAGATACCAACTCTAGCGGCGTTGCTGGCCCAACCGGAAGAGCTGCGCCGGCGGGCGGAACAGCTGCGGGAGCTGCTGGTGCGGGTACTGGGGAGTGAGACGGGGGTAACGTGCAAGCAGGTCACTTCCCGGGCCGGTGGAGGTTCTCTGCCTTTAACCGAACTACCGTCCTGGGGGGTGGCGATCAGGCTGGAACAGGTCGCCAGCCACGAGCTGGCCGGACGCCTGCGTCAGGGGGAACCCCCGGTCCTGGCGCGGGTCCAGGACGACGCTTTAATCCTCGATGTCCGCACCCTCTTACCCGGTGAAGGCGAGGAGCTCGCCCGCGCCTTGGCTGCAGCCCTGGGTGATTTATCCACTGACGACCGGTCGTAACGAGACAATACACTTCCCACATATCAGATTCAGGAGAGCCATTCATAATAGCGTACTGGCTCAAGCGAACAGGAGAAAACAGCGGCAGGCCAACTCCCAGCATGCAACTATCAACTTGGTTGCTCAGGTGGAAAAACGTCGTACGGAGGAGCCGCTCATGGCGGCGCGCCTTTCAACGAACGGGAGAAATGGGAATTAAGCAAGCTACAATTTGAAACCGGCACAGTCGTCCAGCACTAAAACCAAGCAATACAGGGCTTGTTTATCCGTAACCTGAGCACTGATGATAGACCTGTCAAGAATTGATTGAGCAGGGTTGAGTGCTGGAAAGCCTCCCACCTCTAACCTCCCACATCTCACATCTATTTACGGAGGAGCCCCTGAAACAAGTGGACTATATCATCGTCGGCACGGCCGGGCACGTCGATCATGGCAAGACGGTGCTCGTCAGGGCTTTAACCGGATTTGACACCGACCGGCTCAAGGAGGAAAAGGAACGCGGCATCTCCATTGAGCTCGGGTTCGCGCCCCTGACCCTGCCCAGCGGCCGCCAGCTGGGCCTGGTAGACGTCCCCGGCCACGAGCGCTTTATCCGCCAGATGCTGGCCGGTGTGGGCGGTATGGATCTGGTCCTCCTGGTGGTGGCGGCCGACGAAGGGGTGATGCCGCAGACGCGGGAACACCTGGCCATCATCGACCTGTTGCAGGTTAAACGGGGGCTTATCGTCCTGACCAAGGTCGACCTGGTAGACGCTGAATGGCTGGAGCTGGTGCAAGAAGAAGTGCGCCAGGCCGTCCAGGGCACGGTGCTGGCGGCAGCCCCTATTATCCCGGTAGCCGCCCTTAGCGGCCAGGGCATCCCGGAACTGCTGGCGCAGCTGGATATACTGGCGGCGTCTACCCCATCCCGTCCGGCGCGGGGCGGGGTGCGCTTGCCCGTCGACCGGGTCTTTTCGATTACCGGTTTTGGGACGGTGGTTACCGGCACCCTCTGGTCGGGAACTATTCACACCGGGGACGAGCTGGAGGTCCAGCCGCAGGGGATAAAGACCAGGGTCCGCAACCTCCAGGTCCACGGCAAAAATGTTAACGAGGCCCTGGCCGGGCAACGGGTAGCCGTCAACCTGGCCGGCGTCGAAAAGGAAGCCTTGAGCCGCGGCAGCAACCTGTTGACCCCGGGCTTCCTGCGGGCGACCCGCCGCCTCGATGCCAGGCTCAAGCTGCTCCAGGGGACCCGCGTTCTTACCAATAACAGCCGCATCCGTTTTTACCTGGGGACGGCGGAGACCCTGGGCCGGGTCGTTCTCCTGGACCGCGACGAACTCAAGGGCGGGGAAGAAGCTCTGGCCCAGCTCGTCATGGAAGCGCCGCTGGTGGCCACCCGGCAGGACCGCTTTATCCTGCGGCGTTATTCCCCCATGGAAACCATCGGCGGCGGCATAGTTATTGACCCGGCGGCGCCGCGGCACCGCCGCTTTGATAGCGCCGTTCTGGCAGCCCTGGAAGAGCGCCTGCACGGTTCACCGGCGGATGTTCTCGCCCAGGTGATCCGGGAACAACGAGACGGCATCAGCTGGCGGGAGGCGGCGGCGCGGGCGGCCCTGGCCCCGGAAGAGGCGCATAAACTCCTGGAGGCGATGGCAGCAAAGGGCGAACTGGCTTTGCTGGCGGCCGATAATGACCTCTATGCCGTAAGTGCAGGCCGCCTGGCCGCCTGGTGGCAGGAGGCGGCGCGAGGCCTGGAGGATTTTCACCGCCAGTACCCCCTGCGTCCCGGCCTGGCCAAAGAGGAATTGCGCTCCCGCTATTTCCACCGCCTGCCGGGCCGGGTTTTTCAGGCGCTGCTGGAGCGATGGGCGCGGGAGGGCCGGATCCACCTAACGGCCGGCAGCATCGCCCTGGCCGCTTTTCAGCCCGGGCTTACCCCCCGGCAGGAAGAATTGTTATCGGATCTGGCCGAACGGTACCGGGCAGCCGGCTGGCAACCCCCGACTTTCGCCGAAGTCGCAGCGGCCTGCCACCTGGAGCCGGCTGAACTGGAGGAGCTGCTGCACTACCTCACCCGCGCAGGAACGCTGGTCAAGATAGACGACGAGTTCTACTGGCACCGGGAAGCCGTGGCTGCTGCCATGGAGGCGGTCAGGGAGCTGGGCCGGGGCGGCCCCTTTGGCCTGGCTGATGTCCGGGATGCCCTGGGCAGCTCCCGCAAATTCGTCCTCCCTTTCCTGGAGTACCTGGATCGCAGCAAATTCACGCGCCGCCAGGGGGACAAACGGACGGTTTTTTCAGAGTGGACCAGTGCTGACGCATGAAGCGCAGACATGGCATTGTACGAGATATTTATGGCATCGGGTTAAAATTTTAATCGCAGCTATTTTATGCTCAAATCTTTGGCGGACAAGGTATATCGCGATTTTTGATGCGTCAGCACTGCACTGAGAGCGGACGCCTTGACTTTAACGGGTGGCAATCGTATAATGGCGTGGGGGTGGATCGGGCCTGGTGGCCTGCCTGGACTTCAAATCCAGCCGGCGCGCGGCGCTCCCGGGCGCGGTGGGTTCGATTCCCACACACTCCCGCCAGAAGATGCCCGGCAATAAGCACCACTGGACGGATGGCCAGGAGCGCCGTCGTGGTGTTTTTTGCCGTTATAATTTCTTTACAAAGCCAACGCCAGCATTTATAATGTTAAACATGATGTGGCATGTGGCATTACTTATAATGATGGCTATTGGCCACAGAAAAGTAACAGGCGGGAGGTGAGCACTATTGGCCGCTATTACCAAAGAGATGAGCATTACCGAAGTGGTGAGCAAGTACCCGCAGACAGTGCCTGTTTTTATGGAGCACGGTATGGGATGCCTGGGTTGCGCCGCAGCGCGCTTTGAAAATATCGAGCAGGGAGCCAGAGCCCACGGCATTGCAATTGATAGCCTGGTGGCTGATCTCAACAAGGTCGTCGGCCAGGAAACCGGGGCAAGCCAGAGCTGATGCCGGCGGAAATCGCTCTTTATGCTTAAAAGATAAAGGGCGATTTTTTATATATTTTATATCAAGGAGGCGGGGCCATGAGCTGCCCGGCGGATCGCTCTTTTTGTGAGCTGGTGGTGGCGCTGTCGACCATCCTGGATACAGAGGAAGAAACCAAGCTCTACCATGCCTGGCGGGTAGCCCTGGTGGCTCGTGAGCTGGCGCAGCAGGTTTTACCCGAGCAGGCGACCCGGGTCTTTTATGCCGGCCTCCTCCACGATATCGGGGCCATGGGGCTGGATGATCATATCGTTCACCAGGTGCTGCGGCCCGGGGCGCGGCTGAACCCGGAAATTATCGCCCACCCGGCCAGGGGGGCCGCCATGGTAGCCCCGCTGCCGGGGCTGGGTGAAGAAGCAGCGGCGATGATTCGCGATCACCATGAACGCTGGGACGGCTCCGGTTATCCCCGCGGGCTGCAAGGTGGCGCTATTGTCCCGGGGGCTCTCCTGCTGGGCCTGGCGGATATATTTGATCTGACCGTACGCACGCATCCGGACCGCCCCTGGTCTCAGGTCAGGCAGGCCATGACGGAGACGGCCGCCGGTACCTTTCCCCCGGAGCTGCTAACCAGTTTTAATGCCATCATGGCCGGCCCCCTGTATCCAGAAGTCGCCACCAATGTCGCCCTGGAGCTGAAAATGTTCCAGATAATTTTGGATCTGCCGCCTGTTAATTTCCAGGTCGCAGAGCCGATGAAGATTACTATCGACCTCTTTGCCCGCATAATCGACGCCAAGCATGCCTATACCGCCGGCCATTCCCGGCGGGTAGCCAGTTATGCTATGAAACTGGCCTGCGGGATGGGCTGGAACGAAGCCGCCGTTCAGCGCCTGGAGATTGCCGCATTGCTTCATGATTTTGGCAAGATTGCCGTGCCGCGGGCTATTCTCGACAAACCGGGCCGCCTCGATGATCGCGAATTAAAAGTAGTACATCAACACCCGCAACGAACCATTGATTTATTAAACAGCATCAGCAGTTTAAAAGATATAGCCCAGATTGCCGGGCTGCACCACGAACGATATGATGGTGGGGGATATCCCTATGGCCTGCACGATGGGGACATTCCCCCGGGAGCGCGGATCATCGCCGTAGCTGATGCCTTTGACGCCATGACCTCCCCGCGGCCCTATCAACCCACCCGGACGCCGCAGGAAGCCCTGGCTGTCCTGGCCCGCGGCAGCGGTACCCAGTTTGACCCGCAAGTGGTGGCCGTTGCCGGCAGCGTTCTTACATAAGCTGGATAGTGGTGATGGAATGCGCTCCTTACGCTGGAAAATCATGCTTGAAGTTTTAACTCTCCTTTTTTTAACCCTGGTAGCAGCCTATCTCTATCTGCGCCAGGTCATCCAGGGCATTGCCGACCTGCCCGGGGTGCTGCCCGCGGCGGCCGCAGCCCAGGCAGCCCGGCTGCAAGGGCAGCTGCTGCTGACCCTGCTGATCGTAATGGTGGTTATGGCTGCGGGTACCCTTATCCTGGCACGGGGAATAATTATGCCCCTGACGGCCCTGCTGCCTTTGACGCGTAAGATCGCCGGCGGCGACCTGGAGCAACGCATCGAGGTCCAGACCGGTGATGAGATTGGCATGCTGGCGCACCACCTCAATGTCATGGTGGAGACCCTGCGCAACAGTTTTCGTGATATTGCCGCTGAAAGGAATAAAATGCAGGCCATCCTGGCCAGCATGAGCGATGCCCTGTTGACGGTGGATCAGGTAGGCCGGGTAATGCTTTTAAATCCGGCGGCGGAAGCTATGTTTGGTAAAAAGGCCGATGCGGTGGAACATAAGTATTTACTGGAGGTCATCCGCAGTCACGAAGTGGACAGCCTGGTCAAAGAAATTTTGGCCGGCGGTATCCCCCTGGAGACGGAAGTGCGCCTCTTCCCGACAACCAACCAGCTGTTCAAAATTTCCGGCGCCCCCGTTACCAGCGAACAAAATAGAGTGGTCGGTGCTGCTTTGACTATCCGGGACATAACCAATATCCGCCGCCTGGAACAATTGCGGACGGAGTTCGTGGCCAACGTATCCCATGAATTGCGGACACCGCTGACCTCTATTCGCGGCTTTGTCGAGACATTGCAGGAGGGAGCCCTGGAAGACCCGGAAGTAAGCCGTCGCTTTTTGGACATCATTAGCAGGGAGGCTCAACGCCTGCAGCAGCTAATTGAAGACCTTCTAGCCCTATCGCGCCTGGAAAACCAGCCCCGGCGTCCCCATCCCGGCCAGGCGCGGCTGCAGCCGGTCCTGGAAGGGGTGATGGCTACGGTCAATCCCCTGGCGGCCGACAAGGGGGTCACCCTGGTAGCGGAACTGCCGCCGGAACTGCCCCCGCTGGCCATTAGCGTTAACTATTTGAGTCAGGTATTGTTGAATCTGATCGACAACGGCATCAAGTATACTCCTGCCGGGGGTAAAGTAACAATACGCGCGAATTGGGAAAAGGATATTGTCCAGGTAGAGGTTGAAGATACCGGCATCGGCATCGCCCGGGAAAGCCTGCCGCGGGTTTTTGAGCGCTTTTACCGGGTGGATAAAGCCCGCTCGCGGGACATGGGGGGGACCGGCCTGGGCCTGGCCATTGTCAAACATATTATCGAATCTCATGATGGCCAGGTAGGGGTAACCAGCCAGCCGGGGCGTGGCAGTCGTTTCTTTTTCACGTTGCCGGTTGCCGGGTCCGACGAAAGCGGAGAGTAGCGTCCCTGCCGCCCCACCAGCAGCAGGAAAAAGTCAGCGTGGTAAAATTCAGTCTGGAACCCCGCGACACTCCTGCCGCGTTAAAAATATTGCATTTGCCTTATAAAAAACAAAAAAATGTAACTGCTCAGGGCACTACCATCTTAGCCGCCCCAGCGCCACCTGCTGTCAAGGTCATAAAAACCAGGCCGTTATCGTATGAGCTTTTCTGGTATTGCTGTCAAGCTGACCGCCAGCTGGGATGAGCAGTTACAAAAAATTAATCCAAACTTAACGAGAAAGTTATTGACTCTTAACAGTAATGAGTCATAATATCAGTGAGGATAAAAGTAATTGCCATTTCAACCAGTGTCCTCTGACCTCCTTTAATATATACACCTTCTAAGCCCAGGTTTTCTGGGCCACTTTTTTAGCCAAAAAAATGAAGGCCGCTCCCGTGGGGGAGGGCCTTCATTTTAAAGAGCCGACCAGAACCTTCGCTCCGGCTACAGCAGCTACCTGCATAGCCGGCAGCAACCTTGCGGCTGCTACCGACCATTACGGCAACTGCCATAACCTTGGCTCGACGGCCATAACTACCTGGGAAGCCCGTAAAGATCTCGCGACCTTGACGAACCTCCAGTTTTTTAACCAAAAAACCTGCGGCAATTATGGTCATCTTAGCTCGACCAGCAACTACTCTTACTGACCCACAGTTAATCCTTTCAGACTAACGGCAAGCCATGACGAACAGCTGCTGATCTGCCCGCCGGCCGGCCAGCAAGCCTTTTGACCTGCTGCCGACCTTTGGCCGAAAATTACCGAGCCTGCTGCAGACCCGATAATTTTCTGGGCTCGGCCCTGGCCGACCCTGTTGTTAGTATTATGCCCCGCTAACAGCTTATTATGCCCTGAAAATAGCGTTCTGCCTGCGTTAC
>DFYS01000095.1:0-12274 GCA_002383405.1 Moorella sp. UBA4076 | reverse complement strand
CAATACTGCCATTTTCATCCTGCTGCTGGTGCCGCTCACAAGCGGCATGGGCGTTTACCCTGAAAAGAGGCAAGAGGCGGGAGGAGTGAGCGTCATGTCAAAATGCGATTAAGAAGGAAATAATGCAGCGATAATATAATATTAATAATGATTTGCTATGCTTAAGGAAACGAAAAGGGAGGGAAATGAAGATGCTTCTCGAAGCGGATCTCCACACCCATACGGTGGCCAGCGGCCACGCTTACAGCACCCTCAAAGAAATGGCTGAGGCGGCCGAAAAAAGAGGCCTGAAAATGATAGCCGTTACCGACCACGGCCCCCTGATGCCCGGCGGCCCCCATGAGTATCATTTTGGCAACATGGTGGTCCTGCCCCGCAAGATCGGCAATGTCGAAATCCTGCGGGGGGTGGAAGCCAACATCCTGGATACGGATGGCACCCTGGACCTGCCCGCAGGGTTGCTGGAGCAGCTGGACATTGTCCTGGCCGGGTTTCACAGCGGTACCGGCTTCGACGGCCGTTCCCAGGAAGACTACACGCGGGCGGTTCTGGCCGCCATCGCCAATCCCCGCGTGCATATTATCGTCCATCCCGGCAACCCGGAATTTCCGATTAATATTGAGAGGCTGGTTCAGGCGGCGGCGGCCGGGCATAAAGCCCTGGAGATCAACAATAATTCTTTTCACGTCAGCCGGCCGGGGAGTTTGCCCCGCTGCCAGCTGCTGGCGAAATTAGCCAGCCAATATAAAGTCTGGGTGGCATTAAACAGCGACGCCCATGTCTTTACGGCGGTGGGTAATTATGCCCGCGCCTGGCAGGTGGCCCGCAGCGCCGGTATAATTGAGGAGCAGATCCTTAACCTGACCGCCAACCGGGTCAAGGAATACCTGGGCTGGCACCGGCGCAGCCTCCAGTATAGCCAGGAAGAAAAGGCCTTGTCTGGCAGGACTTCCCAACCCCACGCTAATGTTGTATAATACCAGGGGGAGGTGAAGGTCCTGGCGCGACCGCACGAACGTTTTGTCTGCCAGCAATGTGGTTATGAAAGCTGGAGTTTTCTGGGGCGCTGCCCGGATTGCGGCAGCTGGAACAGCCTGGTGGCGGAACTCCCGCCGCCGGCCAGGGTGATTGCCACAACAGGGGGAAGAAAATCATCGCCGGCTTTACTGGCCGAAGTAAGCGACATCACCGGCGAGCGTATGGTTACTGACCTTCGCGAATGGGACCGGGTCCTGGGGGGCGGCCTGGTGCCGGGTTCGCTGATTCTGGTGGGGGGAGCGCCCGGGATCGGCAAGTCCACACTGCTTCTCCAGGTGGCCCACCTGCTGGCCGGCAGGTATGGCTGCGTTTTATTTATTTCCGGCGAGGAATCAGCGGCCCAGCTGCGGCTGCGGGCGCAGCGCCTGGAAGCCCTGACAGGTGCTATCTACCTGCAAACCGAGACTGATGTGGAAGCCATCCTTGCCGGAATAGCTGAAGTGGCCCCGGCAGCAGTCATTGTGGACTCCATTCAGACGATGTTCCTCCCCGGTGTTCAGGCGGCCCCCGGCAGCGTTTCGCAGGTGCGCGAGTGCGCGGCCCGTTTTTTACGCCTGGCCAAGGACGGCGGCCCGGCCGTCATCCTGGTCGGCCACGTTACGAAGGAGGGTTTCCTGGCCGGGCCGCGGGTACTTGAGCACCTGGTAGACACCGTCCTTTATCTGGAGGGGGAACGCTACCAGGCGTACCGCATCCTGCGGGCGGCAAAGAACCGTTTTGGTTCTACCAACGAAATCGGCATCTTTGAAATGGCCGGCAGCGGTCTTAAAGAAGTGGCCAACCCCTCGGAGGTGCTGCTGGCCGAACGGCCGGCCGGGGTGGCCGGGTCCTGCGTGGCGGCCTGCCTGGAAGGGACGCGGCCTTTGCTGCTGGAAATCCAGGCCCTGGTAACGCCGACGACCTTTGGCAACCCGCGCCGCCTGGCGACAGGGATTGATTATAACCGCGCCCTGCTCCTGGCCGCGGTCCTGGAAAAACGGGCCGGCCTGCACCTGGGCGGTTACGATATTTACCTTAATGTCGCCGGCGGAATCAGCATCAATGAACCGGCGGCCGACCTGGCCACCTGCCTGGCGATGGCCTCCGGCTTTAAAGATCGGCCGCTGGCAGCTGAGACTTTAGTATTAGGCGAGGTGGGCCTGGCCGGTGAAATACGGGCCGTGACTCAGGTGGAAAGGCGGCTGGAGGAAGCCGCCCGGCTGGGGTTCCGGCGTTTTCTTATCCCGGCGGGGAACAAGAGCCGTCTCAAAGCCGTTAATAATTGCGAAGTATATGATGTCCGCTCCGTAGCTGAAGCCCTGGAAGCGGGGTTAATGGCCTGAAAAAAGGTTCCAGACGGGGTGCCTCTTGCCGGTTTCGCCGCCGGATTATTTTTTAGCAGGCCCGATTTGGCAGGCACAACCCGTTTTTATTTGTTATAATGTTAATGAAGTACGGTGGTAATGGAATGGAGGCTTTAAGGAAATGTTCAATGTAGGCGACAAAGTGGTATATCCTATGCACGGGGCAGGAGTTATCGAAGCCATTGAGGAACGGGAGGTCCTGGGCAAAAAAAAGCGGTATTATATCATGCGGTTCCCGATGGGGGATATGAAAGTAATGCTGCCTCTGGAGAGCGAAGAGACCGTAGGCTTAAGGGAGGTCGTGGATGAAAACGGTGTTCAGGAAGTAATAAAGATTCTCAGAGAAAAGAGGAATGCCGGCGGCGGCAGTTCTAACTGGAACCACCGTTACCGGGCCAACCTGGAGAAAATGCGCAGCGGCAACATCTGCCAGATAGCCGAAGTGGTGAGCCTGCTGGCCCGCCGGGAGCAGGACAGGGGGCTTTCTACCGGCGAGCGTAAAATGCTGGAGAACGCCCGCCAGATTTTAATCAGCGAGCTGGCCCTGGCACGCAACAATGAAAGAAAGCAGATTGAAAATATGCTGGAAAAACTCCTGGCTTAAATTCTATCCAGGGCATGATTTCTACTGGCACGGAGAAGGAAGCATCCCTGGTGACTAAAGGGGGTGCCGTTGCTGAGGCAACAGCCCCGGGGAGGCTTTTGGCAACAGGATCATGGTATAAGATGGGTGCGGGTGAGGAAGAATTGGGGAAAGGAGTTAAAGAGGGTGATGCGATGTTATTAAAAATTTTACGAGGCGTTATAGGCCTGCTGGCAGGCGCGGCTGGTTTTTATGTCTCCCGGCTGGGGCTCAATATCTGGCAGCAGGGCCTGGGCGGCATCCTGGTGCCGGGCCTGCAGTGGACGCTCCTGGCGCTGGCTACTTTGATTGCCGCTCTCATCGGGTACAGCCTGGCGCAGCGTTTGATCAATTTTATCATCCAGTCGATGCGATGGCTGGAAGGGAGACTGCAGCGGACACCGGCTCAGGAGGTTATCAGCGGTTCTATCGGCCTTATCGTTGGACTTATAATTGCTAATTTATTAGGGGTTTCTTTCTTTCATCTGCCCCTGGTAGGACCGTACATCCCGATGGTCGGCAGTCTTATTTTCGGGTACCTGGGCTGGAGTCTGGGTACCAAGCGCAAGGAAGAAATCTGGGGCCTGTTTAATTTCATTCCGCGCTGGGGCGGCAAGGAACGGGAAAAAGGCAAGGGCGAAAGCGGCAAATCCGGGTCCAAGGTCCTGGATACCAGTGTAATCATCGACGGTCGTATTGCCGATATTATCAAAAGCGGCTTTATCGAAGGGACCATGGTTATACCTTCCTTTGTCCTGGAAGAGCTGCGCCATATAGCCGATTCCTCCGACCTGCTGAAGCGCAACCGCGGCCGCCGCGGCCTGGATATCCTCAATAAAATCCGCAAGGAGATGGCGGTGCAAGTCAAGGTTCTGGAAATAGACTACGATGACCTGGCGGAAGTGGACAGCAAACTGGTCCGCCTGGCCCAGAAACTGGCCGCCCCGATTCTGACCAATGATTATAACCTGAATAAAGTAGCGGAACTCCAGGGTGTACGGGTGCTGAACATCAACGAGCTGGCCAATGCCGTCAAACCGGTGGTCCTGCCGGGAGAAGAGATGACGGTTCAGGTTATCAAGGACGGCAAGGAAATCGGCCAGGGAGTGGCCTACCTGGACGACGGCACGATGATTGTTGTGGAAAACGGGCGCCGCTTTATCGGCCAGACCATCGCCGTCCTGGTTACCAGCGTCCTGCAGACAGCAGCCGGCCGGATGATCTTCGCCCGGCCCAAAGGGTCGGAGCAACGCAAAATAGGCGCCAACCACCAGGACCTGGAGCGGGGCGAGTATCAGTGCCTTTCTTGAGTCTGCTGGTAGCTGCCGCCGGCCAGGGCCGCCGCCTGGGCAGAGGCGGCAACAAGGTATTTTTACCCCTGGGGGACAAAGTGATGCTGGCCTGGACCCTGGAGGCAGCTGAAACTTCGGCACTGGTAAATGAAGTGATCGTTGTCACCGGGGAGGAAGATATCCCCCGCTGCCGCCAGCTGGTTAGCAGCGGTCCCTATCCCAAAGTAAAACAGGTGCTTCCGGGGGGCCGGGAAAGGCAGGATTCGATCGCTGCCGGTCTCAAGGCGCTGTCCCCGGCAGCCGCATGGGTGGCCGTGCATGACGGGGCGCGGCCTTTTTTAAGCCTGGCCCTGCTGGAACGGGTTATCCTGGCGGCGCAGGCTACCGGGGCGGCTATTGCTGCCCTGCCGGTGAAAGAAACGATTAAAAAGGGCGACGGCGACGGGCGGGTTATGGCCACTCTGGACCGCCGCGGGCTCTGGGCGGTACAGACCCCCCAGGTTTTCCGCCGCCAGTGGCTGGAGGCAGCCTACAGGGAAGCAGCTGTCAGGGGCTGGCAGGTAACTGACGACGCCGCCCTGGTAGAGCAGGCCGGCTATCCGGTGCAGTTGGTGACTGGCGAGGAGACCAACATCAAGATTACCACCCCGGGCGACCTCATTCTGGCCCGGGCGCTAATGGCAGGTGCTACTTGATGCGTGTCGGCTGCGGTTTTGATGTCCACCGCCTGGTACCGGGCCGGCGCCTGATCCTGGGCGGGGTGGCGATCCCCTATCATCTGGGCCTGGAGGGTCATTCCGACGCCGATGTTTTGCTGCACGCCCTGGCTGACGCCCTGCTGGGGGCGGCAGCTCTGGGCGATATCGGCTGCCACTTCCCGCCGGGAGACCCTCGCTACAAGGACGCGGACAGCCTGGTTCTGCTGCAGGAGGTTTATCGCCTGGTCCGGGCAAGAGGCTATCGCCTGGCGAACGCGGATGCCGTCGTTATCGCCGAGGCACCCCGCCTGGCACCCTTTATCGTCGCCATGCGCGGGCGGATAGCCACGGCCCTGGCCGTGGCTGAGGATCAGATCAGCATCAAGGCTACAACGACCGAGGGCCTGGGGTATACCGGCCGGGGTGAGAGTATTGCCGCCCAGGCCGTCGTCCTGCTTCTTGACAGCAACTGATCATCCGGTTTATAATGATTCTAAAGCGGGCTCCGCCCGCAACCCAATTTTACCGGCGTGACCATTTCTCCTTTGCTGGNNAACAACTTGTTTTTTATTGCAGTTTTGAAGCCGTAAGGGACTAACCCGGTATTGACACCATTATCTCAGGCTGTCCTGGCGCTGCCTTCTATCGGGAGCATGGACCCGTCCGGTCATGGTATGAGCCCGGGGTGCGGAAGCGAGCGCCTGATTAATGCTTTATATCATCAATGGCGATGAACAGGGAGAGTAGGCGTGTCATGGCTCGCCAGAGAGGGACCACCGGCGGCTGGAAGTGGTCCCGGATGCCGGAATGCTGAAGTGCCCCTGGGAGCTGCAGGGCTGAAAAAGGAGTAGGCTCTGCCGGTTGGTCCCGTTACGGCCGGGGCATTTTTGCCCGCTTAAGGGAAGGAGTTTTCCTTAAACCAGGGTGGAACAACGGAATGGCCTTTCGTCCCTGTCCGGACGAAAGGCTTTTTAGTTAGCTGGCGGAGGGGATATAGAATATGTGGGGGCAAATTAAGAAGGATATCCAGGCGGTCTTTGAACGTGACCCGGCCGCCCGCAGTGTCCTGGAGGTAATCCTCTGTTACTCCGGCTTTCATGCTATTATCCTGCACCGGATAGCCCATCGCTGCCATGGCCGCGGCCTCAACCTGCTGGCCCGGCTTATATCCCAGTTCAACCGCTTCCTGACCGGTATCGAAATCCACCCCGGCGCCAGGCTGGGGGATGGCGTTTTCATCGATCACGGCATGGGCGTAGTCATCGGCGAGACGGCGGAAGTCGGTAATAACGTCACTATGTACCAGGGAGTAACCCTGGGGGGTACCGGCAAGGAAAAGGGCAAACGCCACCCTACTATCGGCAACAATGTAGTCATCAGTACCGGGGCCAAGGTCCTGGGGAATATTACTATTGGTGATAATGTCAAAATTGGCGCCGGTTCGGTTGTTTTACGCGACGTGCCGGCCAACTGTACAGTGGTCGGCGTGCCGGGCAAGGTGGTTGTCCGCAACGGGCGCAAAATTGCCGACGCCGAGGTCAGCGCCATCGACCTGCGCCACGATGAATTGCCGGACCCGATGGCGGAGATGCTGCTGTGCCTGCAACGCCAGGTAATGCGCCTGCAACAAAGGATCGAAGAACTGGAGGCCGTCAGGGATGAGCATGTACCTGCACAATACGCTGACGGGGCGCAAGGAAGAATTCACTCCAGCTGAACCGGGCCGGGTACGGATGTATGTCTGCGGGCCAACGACCTATAACTACATCCACCTGGGCAACGCCCGGCCGCTGGTGGTCTTTGACACCCTGCGCCGCTACCTGGAATACCGTGGCTATGACGTCCTCTACGTGCAGAATTTCACCGATATTGACGATAAGGTCATCAACCGCGCCCGTGAAGAGGGGTTGCCGGCCTTACAGGTAGCAGAGCGTTATATCGAGGAATTCTTCCGCGATGCCGGCGCATTAAACGTCAAACGCGCCTCTCTTTACCCCCGTGTCAGCCAGCATATCGAGGATATTATTGCCGCTATCACCGCGCTGGAGCGGCGCGGCTTTGCTTACCCGGCCGGCGGTGATGTCTATTTTGCCGTGGAAAAATTCCCTGCCTACGGGCGCCTGTCCAAACGCGACCCGGCGGAGATGCGCGCCGGGGCGCGGGTCGAAGTCAATACAGCCAAGCGTAACCCGCTTGATTTTGCCCTGTGGAAGGCGGCCGGGCCGGGCGAGCCGGCCTGGGACAGCCCCTGGGGGCCGGGACGGCCGGGCTGGCATATCGAGTGCTCCACCATGGCGCTGAAATACCTGGGGCCGGGCTTTGACATCCACGGCGGCGGCGCTGATCTTATCTTCCCGCACCACGAGAACGAGATCGCCCAGGCAGAGGCCGGCGCCGGCGGCCCCTTCGCCCGTTTCTGGCTGCATAACGGCTTTATCACCGTCAACCAGGAAAAGATGTCTAAATCCAGAGGGAACTTCTTTCTGGTGCGGGATATTTGCAGCCGCTTCCAGCCTCTGGCGGTGCGTCTCTTCCTGCTTGCCACCCATTACCGCAGCCCGATCGATTTTGACGACGCCGGCCTGCAGGCAGCCGAGAAGGGCCTGGAGCGACTGGAGAATACCCGCCGCCTCCTGGGCGAAGCCTGCTGCCGCCTGGCCGCGGCCGACCCGCACCCCCGCGATGGCGGCGGGACAGCCCTGACCGGACGGGTGGAGGAGCTGCGCCGGGAGTTCGTCGCTGCCATGGACGACGACTGTAATACCGCCCGCGCCCTGGCCGCCCTCTATGACCTGGCGCGGGAGATTAATACCTACCTGGCGACGACGTCGTGCCCGGAACCGGGAGCGGTGCAGGCGGCAACCCGCATCTTGGAACAGCTGGGGGGAGATGTCCTGGGGCTCTTCGGCCGCCAGGAGCAGGGCCTGGATAGCGCCCTCCTGGCTGGCCTGATGGACCTGATAATCACCATCCGCCAGGAGGCACGGCAGCGCCAGGACTGGGCGACAGCCGATACCATCCGCGACCGCCTGCGGGAGCTGGGCCTCACCCTGGAAGATACTCCCCGCGGCACCCGCTGGAAAAAGGGCTAAAGGAGCTGTAAGCGTGGACCCGGTTGCCGGCCTTTCACCCCTGGTCCTGGCTTATATCGGTGACGCCGTTTATGAATTAATGATCCGCACGCACCTGGTGCGCCAGGGGCCGGCACGGCCGGAGCAATTGCACCGGCAAGCCGTCCGTTATGTCCGCGCTGCCGGCCAGGCGCGGGTCGCAACCCTTTTGGAGGGCCATCTTACAGCTGTAGAAAAAGATATTTTACGCCGCGGCCGCAATGCGCGGCCGGGGCACCTGCCGCGCAGCGCTGTGCCGGAAGAGTACCACGCCAGCACCGCTCTGGAAGGACTCTTCGGGTTTCTCTACCTTAAAGGTGACTGGGAACGATTGGAAGAGCTGACGCAGCTGCTATTTGTGAAGTGTGAAGTTGGAAGTGAGAGGTGAGATGCTGTGGAGGAAGCCTCCTGCTTCAGACCTGGAAATCAGCCTGAAATGGGGGATTAATATCGACGACAACCCAAAGGAGGCTTCTGGCAGCAGAACCATTTGTCAGGCTTTTACTGCCGGGAAGATTTCCACTTCTCATTGCTCACAGCTCAGATCTCATTGCGGGAGAGGATAAGATGCACGTCGAGCTTGTCAGCCACACACCGGAGCCGGAACGCCTGGTGGCCGCCGCCGCCCGCCTTTGCTATTCACCGCGGGGGGCCAGCGGGCTCCTGGCAGCTATGGATAAGAATGAAGCAGCCCGGCTGCTCCGCCTGCTCCTCGCCCGCGGCCACGAATCCCCCCTGGAACACATCACCTTTACCTTCGCCATTGAAGGCGTCAGCCGCGTTCTTTCCCACCAGCTGGTCCGCCATCGCATCGCTTCCTATTCCCAGAAATCCCAGCGTTACGTCAATGAAGACTATTTTAACTACATCATTCCCCCCAGTATAACGGCGGCACCGGCGGCCCTGGCGCGTTACCAGGAATGTATGCGGGCCCTGCAAGAAGCATATCATGAATTACAGGCAATGGTGCCGCGGGAAGATGCCCGTTACCTTTTGCCCAATGCCTGCGAGACGAAGCTCGTCTGCACATTTAACGCCCGCAGCCTGTTGAATTTTTTCCGCCTGCGCTGCTGCAGCCGTGCCCAGTGGGAGATCAGGGAACTGGCCCTGACCATGCGGGAACAGGTGCGGGAGATAGCCCCCTTTATTTTCAACCACGCCGGGCCAACGTGCGAAACCGAAGGCGTCTGCTACGAGGGGTCGATGAGTTGCGGCCGGGCGCCGGTAGTCCGTAGCCGGGAGGAAGATTAGCGGGAGATACAGGCTGGGGCCATCGGGCCAGCAGGTGGCAACTCCCATCGGGGAGGAATCGCTCCTGGCGGCCCGCCGCCGGAGTAAACAGGCTTTAATCTGGAAGCGGCTTTAGCCAGTTGCAACAATCCTCCCGCTTCGCGCTTCCCACTTCGCACATCCCATTACGGGGGAATTTAAGTGGACGAAATCCTTGCCGGCCGCAACCCGGTGCGGGAAGCACTGCGCGCCGGCCGGCCCCTCAACAAAATCCTCATAGCGCCCCACCTGGAGGGTCAGGTTATCGGCGAGATTTTTGCCCTGGCTCGCAACCGGGGCGTGCCTGTCCAGCGGGTGGAAAGGACGGTCCTGGATAAAATGGCCGCTCCCCGGCATCAGGGGGTAGTGGCCTACACTGCAGCCCGGAGTTATGCTGAATTAGAAGATCTGCTCGCCCTGGCTCGAAAAAAAGAAGAACCACCGTTTTTAATTATGCTGGACCAGGTGGAGGATCCCCACAACCTGGGGGCTATCTTACGCTCTGCGGAAGCTGCCGGCGCGCACGGAGTTATTATTCCCCGGCGGCGTTCGGCGGGATTGACGGCAGCCGTAGCCCGTACGGCCGCCGGCGCCCTGGAGTTTATCCCCGTCGCCCGGGTGGCCAACCTGGCGCAGACCATCGCCCAGCTGCAAGCAGAAGGGGTCTGGGTGATCGGGGCTGCCGCTGCGGGGGAGCAGGTGGCCTTTGCCAGCGACCTGACCCTCCCCCTGGTCCTGGTGCTGGGGGGTGAGGGACGCGGTCTCACCGACCTGGTCCGGTCGCGCTGTGATTTTACCGTCCGGCTTCCCATGCGCGGCCGCATTAATTCCTTGAATGTCGCTGCGGCAGCTACCGTTTTAATGTACGAGGTTGTCCGCCAGCGCTGCTGGCGCGGGGTTTAAAGCGGGGTGAACCTGTGCCCGATGTACTTATTGTTGACGGCTATAACTTTTTATATAGCTGGCCGGAATTAATCAGGCTCAAAGAGTCAAGTTTTGCCCATGCCCGCGATAAACTAATAGCAGAGTTGATTAATTACCAGGCTTACTGGGGCGGGCGGGTGATCGTCGTCTTCGACGCCCGCCGTGTCGCCGGTGCGACGGAAACCAGGGAAAAAATCGACGGCGTTGAGGTTATTTATAGCCGGGAGGGGGAGACGGCCGATGCGGTGATTGAGAAACTGGTACGCAATATTACTATCAGAGGTGATATTTACGTAGCAACTTCGGATAACGCCGAACAACAGACGATCCTGGCCGGTGGCGCCCTGCGTTTACCAGTAACCGAGCTCAGGGTTTATATAGAAAACGCTCGCCGGGAGATGAACAGGAGAGCAACTGCAAAACCGCCGGTGAATACTCTGGACGGGCACCTGAGGGGGGAAACCCGCCAGGCGTTGGAAAAATGGCGCCGCCGCTAGGCGGTAGCCGGCGGTGCAGGTCTGACGCCGGCCCCTATAAATTGGCGCCATTTCTTAAGATAGGCTATACTAATTATATTGTCGCCATAAATCAATAGTGCAATCCAGCTGGGCCGCTCCCTAAAAGCAGGTTTTAGCTGCGCCAGCACTGCAGGTAGTAGTTAACTCTTGCGGTAATAGAGGGTTTCTTGTATAATTAATGATGTCGTTGGACAAGGGGCCACCTTGGTATGATGCTTGGTAATTCAGGGTGGAGGCGTGGGCATGAGCGTTAATGTGCAGCAGGAAAACTGGCAGCCCTATGAAGTTCTTACTGATGAGGACATTGTTTACCTGGCTCAGGAAGGGGACGAAATAGCCCAGGAGTATTTGATTAATAAGTACCGCAATTTCGTCCGGGCGAAAGCGCGTTCCTATTTCCTCATCGGCGCCGACCGCGAGGATATCGTCCAGGAAGGGATGATCGGCCTCTACAAAGCCATCCGCGATTTTCGCGGCGATAAGCTGGCTTCCTTCCGCGCCTTTGCCGAGCTATGCATTACCCGGCAGATTATCACCGCCATCAAAACCGCCACCCGGCAGAAGCACATTCCCTTGAACTCATACGTTTCTTTGAACAAACCCATTTACGAGGAGGATTCCGAGCGCACCTTGCTGGATATTATTTCCGGCACCAGGATTACCGACCCGGAAGAGCTGATTATCAGCCGCGAGGAATTCGTCGATATTGAAGCAAAAATGGGCGAGATTTTGAGTTCCCTGGAATGGAAGGTGCTGATGTCCTACCTGGAAGGCAAGTCTTACCAGGAGATTGCCGTCGACCTGAAACGCCACGTCAAATCCATCGATAACGCCCTCCAGCGGGTGAAACGCAAACTGGAGCGCTACCTGGAACGGCGGGACATCAGCCAGTAATTGCCGCCAAAAAGAACTTGACGCCGCCAGGGACGGATGTTATAATAACATTTGCGTCTGCAAGAGAGACATGGAGGGGTTCCCGAGTTGGCCAAAGGGGGCAGACTGTAAATCTGCTGGCACTGCCTTCGAAGGTTCGAATCCTTCCCCCACCACCAGATTTTTGCAGTTTTCGAGCAGGGCGAAGCGGGTGTAGCTCAATGGTAGAGCAGAAGTTTTCCAAACTTATGACGAGGGTTCGATTCCCTTCTCCCGCTCCAGTTTGTAAGGGTTTTTGTGTTTTGACGCGCTGTGGGTCAAAACCTTGCGCCCGCGTAGCTCAGAGGTAGAGCACTCCCTTGGTAAGGGAGAGGTCGACAGTTCGATTCTGTCCGCGGGCACCAGTTCTTGGGTGTTGCCGAAATCTGAAGTGGCGCACCGGTATTTGAAAAGCGGTAGTCGGGTTGCTGATCGTGATTGACCGCATTGTTGCGTGTGCAAATTGAGGGGTACTGAAATGGCTAAGGAAAAATTCCAGCGGACCAAACCGCACGTAAACGTTGGCACCATTGGACACGTTGACCACG
>DFYS01000003.1 GCA_002383405.1 Moorella sp. UBA4076 | reverse complement strand
TCCTTTGCTGGATATGGCGGCCTAAACAACTTGTTCTTTATTGCAGTTTTGAAGCCGTAAGGTATTAACCATGTACTGTTATTATAACTAGCAGTAATCATTACTGCAAGTACCGGATAGATTAAGTTATGGTTAACTCGGAGCATTTACGGTAAAATAGGATTAGAGTAAACGGAGGTTTACATAATATGCAGGTGCGCGACTTAATCCGCCGCAAGCGCGAAGGCGAGGTACTGGAGCCGGCGGCGATTGAAGCCATGATGCGCGATTATACGGCCGGGGCCATCCCTGACTACCAGATGGCCGCTTTTCTGATGGCCGTCTACTTTCGCGGCATGAGCCGGACGGAAACAGCCGCCCTGACGCGGGCCATGGTGGCCTCCGGCGAGCAGCTGGACTGGAGCGCCATCCCCGGNNATGTCCGGCCGCGGCCTGGGCCACACCGGCGGCACTATCGACAAGCTGGAGTCTATCCCCGGCTTCCGGGTGCAGCTGACGCGGGAAGAGATGCTCCGCCAGGTAAAGGCGATCGGTCTGGCCCTCACCGCCCCGACCGGGCAGCTCGCCCCGGCCGACGGCCAGCTTTACGCTCTGCGGGACGTTACGGCCACAGTGGAGAGCATCCCCCTTATTGCCAGCAGCGTCATGAGCAAGAAGCTCGCCGCCGGCGCCGACGCCATCGTCCTCGATGTCAAGGTGGGCAGCGGCGCCTTTATGTCCGACCTGGCTGCCGCCCGCGAGCTGGCGCGGACCATGGTGGAACTGGGCCGCGATGTCGGCCGGCGGGTGGTTGCCGTCATCACCAACATGGATGAACCCCTGGGGATGATGGTCGGCAACGCCCTGGAGGTGCGGGAGGCCATCGCCGTCCTGTCCGGCGGCGGGCCGCGGCAGCTGCGGGAGGTCTGCCTCACCCTGGGCAGCCAGATGCTGCTGCTGGCCGGGGCGGCCGGCAGTGAAGGAGACGAGCGGTGGCGTGGTGAAGGGGTGGCGGCAGCACAAACTATTATTAGTAATAGGATTGCAGACCAGCACCCGGAAGAATTACCGTCCGGAGCGAAGGATAGTGCCGCAGAGGTACTTCGGGATCGGCAAGGGTTCCCGGGCAAAGCAAACGCTGGCGTCGGGGAAAGATGCCAGCACCGGGAGGGAACAGCGGCCGGAGATGATGGCGCTAGCGGGGAAGCGCGGCAGCAGCGGGTAGGATTGCTGAGCAGAGCCATGGACAGTACCGGGGAGGCGCGCCGGCGCCTGGAGGGCCTGCTGGCCGGCGGTGCCGCCCTGGCTAAATTTAAACAGTTCCTCGCCGCCCAGGGGGGTGACCCGGCAGTCGTCGAGCGGCCGGAACTGCTGCCTGCGGTCAGGGAACAGGTACTGGTAACCGCCCCGGCGAGCGGCTACATCAGCACCGTCCAGGCGCGTCTGGTAGGGGAGGCGGCGATGCTCCTGGGCGCCGGCCGCATGACTAAAGCAAGCCCTATTGACCTGGCTGCAGGTATCGAGCTTAAAAAGCGCCGGGGAGATTATGTTAACGCCGGCGAGCCCCTGGCCGTCTTCCACGTCAACGACCGGACCAACCTGGAGGCGGCGCAGCAGAGGTTCCTGGCGGCCTACACCCTGGCCGCCGCGCCCCCTGCCCCGCAGCCCCTGGTGTATGAGATAATCGGCGATGATCAGCTCAGTGCTGACGCATGAAGCGCAGCCATGGCATTATATGAGGTATTTATGGCATCGTGTTAAAATTTTTATCGCAGCTATCTTGTGCTCAAATCTTGGGCGGACAAGGTATATCGCGATTTTACATGCGTCAGCACGGTGATCAGCTAACAAGAGTTGCAATCCCAAAGTAAAATATGGTAAAATAATTAGAGTAATCAACGGCCAGAGCAGTTAATACATAGATTTAACCTGAACAGGGGGGCGTGTGGCTTAACCAGGGAATTGTGTTGCGGTGAAAATTCAAAGCAGCGGGTTGACCGGTTAGTTAAAGAAGGCAAAATACCCCGACAAGCGATTATTGAGGCGGAGAAATTCTGGCAAACTAATTTGTGCGAACCGCTGGTTGGCCCCCGTGAAAGTAAAATTACCGTTACTTTGAGTGATCTTTATCATGCTATTGTAGATCCCCGTGTTTGGCGCCATCCGGAACGCATCAAAACGGCTCTAAAGTCGGTGGTAGAAATTGTGGAATCAAGGATTGATCCTGCATATGAAGTTTGGATCTGCAGGTGGAGGGAAGATGGCAAGGAGATTACCGCAATTGCAGTAATTGCTCCCAACAGAACCCTAAAAACCTTCCATATTATTGATGATAAACGGATAAAGCGGTTTAAGAAAGGTGTGAAAGTCTTATGGAGCAAATAATTCCAGCTAGTATTGAATACAGCCCGGAAACTGATGTGCTGGTTTTGTGGGCAGAACCGATACCAACTGCATGGGAAGTAGATCCCCTTGATGCCTTAGTGTGGGTTTATTATGCTGTTGATGATATAGGGGGGGGTACGGATCGAATAGTAGCCGTAGAAGTTATTGGTTTTAGCCAATTGCCGTTAGAAAAAATATCCTGCCTGGCTGATTTGCCGGTCTTATGGAAACTAAATGGTGAAAAACCAGGTAAAACAATTGATGTTCTAAAACATCTTCAAGGCATAATGAAAGCCAGAAGTGAACAAGCAGTGGGGATTGCTTAAAGGGTTATAGTAAAACGCGGTTTATTTTTCAACCCGCGTTTTTTCTTTTTAAGCCTTCCCGATGCACCTGCAAAAGATGTATCTAATCTAATGCTGCACCACTTCTCGTACAGCTCTCCGGGCTTTCACAGGTTACTTGCAGCGCCGCGGGGGTTAAAGGAACGGCAGGATTGTAATTTAACGGGAACTTTTACCGGTGCGGCAGCGTCTATAAAATATGTGGAGCTATTCCTG
>DFYS01000147.1:7659-7787 GCA_002383405.1 Moorella sp. UBA4076 | reverse complement strand
GGCGGCCTGGCTGATGCTGTCGGCCATTTGAAAAAGCTCATCGCTGCCGGCGCTCCGGGCCCTGGTAAGCTGCATTAAGCGAGGTGAGGAGCGAGAGGTTGGCAGTGGGAGGCTTGTAGAAACCGGCA
>DFYS01000147.1:0-7512 GCA_002383405.1 Moorella sp. UBA4076 | reverse complement strand
TTCATTCTCTGATGGAGCCGCCGCATCATTTCTTCCCTTCGCTGGTAGCGGCACGCCGCCAGGGGCGGCTCCATTGAAAAAGGAGGTCGCAAGTCAGAGCTTCCGCGGGAACTGGCTTGAGCCGGTTCCTGATTGCCGCCTGTAATGCCAATGTTTATAGCCTACCGATGGGATCACCTGCGGGTGGATCCATCCCGCAGTTAAAAGAAGGTGCACATCAATGAGCCTCTATACCCCGCTGCCGCCGGAGCTCATCTGGGAAGGGCAGGAAAACTTTTGTCCTCGGTTACAGGAAATAAGAATCGGCCATATAACCCTGGAGGTTGAAACTGCCGGACCCAATCAGGCGCGCATCGTGCGCCTGATTAGCACCGACCCGGCCGACTATCTATCCGGCCCCTACCAGCCCGGCGCCATCCTGGAATTTGGCCCCAAAAGCGTCTTCAACCCGGGGAGTTTGGATAGTAAGCCCAGGTTAATTTAAAGCGGGCGCGGGGAGGGTCTCTTGCCTCAAAGCAGGCAGAGGAACCGTCCCCTTGCCTGCGCAAAATGAGAGATAGCCCCTGGATAGTTGTAAAGAAACCCACTCCAACTGGATACCCCAGGGAGTGGGTTCTTGTTTACACTTCCATGATTATCGGCAGGATCATCGGGCGACGCCGGGTCTTTTCATAGAGGAATTTACCCAGACAGTCGCGGATGTTACCTTTTATGGTCGCCCAGTCGGTCACCTTGCGTTCACCGCATTTGTCCAGGATATGGCGGACTTTTTCCCGCGCTTCCTCCAGCAATTCCTCCGCCTCGCGGACATAGACAAACCCGCGGGAAACAATATCCGGACCGGCCGCCACCGCACCTGTCTCCTTGCTTAAGGTGACAACGACGATCAGCAGGCCGTCCTGGGCCAGCTGTTTGCGGTCGCGCAGGACGATATTGCCGACATCGCCTACCCCCAGGCCATCCACCAGCAGCCTGCCGGCCGGTACGCGGCCGCTACTGATGCCGCGTTCGCGGGTAAACTCCAGTACCTGGCCATTCTCCGCCACGAAGATATTCTCCGCCGGTATTCCCAGTTCCTCGGCCAGGCGGCCATGCTTAACCAACATGCGATACTCGCCGTGAACGGGGACAAAAAATTTGGGCTTAACCAGGTTTAATACCAGTTTCAGCTCTTCCTGACTGGCATGGCCGGAGACATGAATGCCGTCGACAGCCTCGTGGTAAACATCGGCTCCCTGTTTGAAGAGCTGGTCGACCGTCCGCGCTACCAGTTTTTCATTGCCGGGAATAGGCAACGCCGAAATAATCACCGTATCCCCGGGGACGATTTCAATCTGGCGGTGGTCATTCCTGGCGATGCGGGTCAGGGCCGACATCGGCTCACCCTGGCTGCCGGTGGAGATAATCACCGTTCGGTTTTTCGGCAGGTGGCCCAGCTCGCTTAAGTCTACCAGGGTATCTTCGGGAATATCCAGGTAACCCAGCTCGGTGGCAATGTTGACGACATTGACCATGCTGCGGCCTACTACGGCTACTTTGCGATTGTACTTGTAAGCAGTGGTAATTACCTGTTGTACCCGGTGGATATTGGAAGCAAAACTGGCGACAATAATCCGCTCCGGCGCCTGGCGAAATGCCTCATCAAAGGTTTCGCCGACAACCCGTTCGGACATGGTAAAGCCGGGACGCTCAACATTGGTACTGTCCGAAAGCAGTACCAGGACGCCCTCTTCCCCCAGCCGGGCGAACTTGTAGAAATCAAATACCTCGCCATCGATGGGAGTGTGGTCAATTTTAAAGTCGCTGGTGTGAACGATGGTTCCCACCGGCGTGTAGATCGCCAGAGCAACGGTATCGGCAATAGAATGATTGACGTGGATAAATTCCACCTTGAAGGGACCGATTTTCAAAATATCGCGGGGTTTCACCTGCTGCAATTTGGCCCCGTTCAAACTACCCTGTTCCTTTAATTTGGCCTGGATAAGCCCCAGGGTCAGCCGGGTAGCGTAAACGGGAACGTTTAAATCCTTCAGCACGTAGGGCAGGGCGCCGATATGGTCCTCGTGACCGTGGGTGACGACAATGCCCTTTACCATCTGCCGGTTTTCCAGCAGATAGCTGTAATCGGGAATGACCGCGTCTACGCCCAGCATTTCGTCCTCGGGAAAGGTCAGGCCACAATCAACGACCAGTATGCTATTTCCGTACCTGATCGCCATCATGTTTTTACCGATCTCGCCGAGGCCGCCCAGGGGGATCAAAGCTACTTTCTGCTCATTTTCGGCCATTAACCCACCTCCATTTGCATTTGTCAAAGATAAATTGCGGTGTGACCGCAACTAAAGACCGGGCCTGCCAGCGCCGACCCGGTTTTAACCCACGTTCTAAACCAGCTATATCTATTATACCCCAAATCGCTTGCTATCGCAACACTAACCAACCGGCAAAATACCGGCTTCTTTAAGGGCGATGGCTACTTTTTCTCTCTCCGCCGCGCTGGCAGCCACCAGCGGCAACCGTACCGGCCCGGCCGGCAAACCCAATATCTGCAGGGCCTCTTTAACCGGCACCGGGTTACTGGTAATGAAAAGGGTTTTAAACAGGGGGAACAACTCCCGGTGCAGGGCTGCCGCCCGGTCTGCTTCGCCCCTGACAAAGGCCTGCACCATAGCCTGCATTTTGGCACCCGCCACATGGGCGGCGACACTGATAATGCCATAACCACCCACGGCCATCAAGGGCAGGGTTAAAGAGTCATCGCCGCTGTAAAGGCGAAAACCGGCCGGCGCATCCCGGATAATGGCCGTGGCCTGGTCCAGGTCACCGCTGGCTTCCTTGACGGCGACGATATTATTAATCGCCGCCAGACGTAAGGTTGTGGCCGCATCCATATTGCGCCCGGTGCGGGAAGGGATATTATACAGGATAATGGGGAGGTTAACCGCCCCGGCAACAGCACGGAAATGCTGGTATAATCCCTCCTGGGAAGGGCGGTTGTAATAGGGTACCACCAGCATCAGGCCGTCAACCCCCAGGGCTTCCGCCTCGCGGGAGAGCTCAATGCTGGCGGCGGTGCTATTGGTGCCTGTCCCGGCGATGACTGCCGCCCTGTCTCCCACCGCTTCTTTCACAGCCCGGAAAAGGGCTGTTTTTTCCTCGTGGCGCAAAGCAGGCGATTCCCCGGTGGTACCGGCCACCACCAGGCCGTCGCTGCCGTGGTCTATCAGGTAGCGGGCGAGTTTGCCGGCACCATCAAGATCCAACTTTCCGTCGACCGTAAAAGGGGTCACCATGGCTGTGAGGATTCTACCCCAAGGCATCAGCTTTCACCCCACTTTTTTTTCCTTATTTTAGATCAGGTTTTCCTGCACCAGCAATTCGGCAATCTGGACGGCATTGGTAGCAGCTCCTTTACGCAGGTTGTCAGCGACCACCCACATGTTGAGGCCCTTTTCAATGGAGAAATCCTCACGGATGCGGCCGACAAAGACCTCGTCGCGGCCATCGGCCTGGATAGCCAGGGGATAGGCCCTGGCTTCCAGGTCATCCACTACCACGACGCCTGCGGCCTGGCGCAGGAGCTCTCTGGCGGCGGCGGCTGTCAGCTTCTCTCTCGTCTCCACGTTAACCGCTTCCGAGTGGCTGTTAAACACCGGCACCCGGACGGTGGTAGCTGTAACCTGGATCTGCTCGTCGCCCATGATCTTTCTGGTCTCATTGACCATCTTCATCTCTTCTTTGCTGTAACCATTCTCCAGAAAGACATCGATATGCGGCAGGCAGTTAAAAGCGACCGGCCAGGGGAAGACTTTGCCCGTTACCTCTTCCCCGTTCAGGACCTGCCGGCTCTGTTGCCGCAGCTCGTCGATGGCCTCCTGCCCGGCCCCGGAAACTGCCTGGTAGGTGGCAGCCACAATCCGCCTGATGCCGGCGGCGTCATAGATCGGTTTTAAAACGACCACCATCTGGATAGTGGAACAATTGGGGTTGGCAATCAAGCCTTGATGCCAGCGCACGTCACCGGGGTTGACTTCCGGTACCACCAGGGGTACTTGCGGGTCCATGCGAAAATTGTTGCTGTTGTCGATCACCACCGCCCCGGACTCGACGGCGGCGCGGCCGAAGAGCTTGCTGGCTTCACCGCCGGCAAAAAGGGCGATGTCGATCCCCTTAAAAGATGCCGCCGTGGTTTCCTCAATTACGTATTCTTCCCCGCGAAAGGCTGCCGCCTTGCCTGCCGAACGGCTGGTAGCCAGAACGCGCAGCCGGCCGACGGGGAAATCCCTCTCTGCTAAAACTTGGAGCATGGTCTGGCCCACAGCGCCAGTACCCACGACAGCCACATTATAAGTCTGCATCGGTTATTACTTTCCTCCTGTCACCTGCCCCGCTGGCGAATAACCCCGCAGGAGCGGCTGGATCTGCTTCCCCTCCAGGGCCGCCAGGATAGTATCGACAAGCAAATCCATAGCGGCCACCAGGGAATTGGGTTTGTTATGGGGATCATCCTGACCAAAGGGGACCAGGTAAATATTCCTCATGTTCATTACCCGGCCCAGGTTGACAGTATTGGCTCCCAGGCCGTCGTTGGTGGAAATGGCGATGACCACCGGTCGCAGGTTCCGCAGCTGGGCCTTGATGGCCATCAAAACCGGGGTATCGGTAATCCCGTTGGCCATTTTGGCCAGGGTATTACCGGTACACGGGGCTACGACGATGACATCAAATAGTTTCCTGGGGCCGATTGGTTCCGCCGCCACAATGGTATCGATGGCTTGCTGGCCGGTAATTCTTTCGACCTCCGCCCGCCAGTAGGTGCTGGTACCGAAACGAGTATCGATATCCCTGACCGCCGGGGATAGAATGGGAACCACTCGTGCTGCGGCGGCAACGACGCGGGCCAATTCCGGCATCACCGCCGCCAGGGTACAATGGGAGCCTGTAACGGCAAACCCTACTGCCTTACCCTGCAACTGCATTTGGAGCACCTCCACTTAGGGCTGACGGCCGTTCCAGGCATTTAACAATGAGGTGGGGATAGATACGCGCCAGGATCCGGCCAGCCGTCCGCGGGGCAACTTTGCCCGGCAAGCCCGGGGCCAGCATCGCCCGGCGCTGGAGGGCGGTTGCGGCGGCAAAGTCGGTGCCTCCAGGGGCGGACGCCAGGTCGATTATCAATACCTCGGCCCTGGTCCGGGCCAGCACCGCCGGCGTCAGCACCAGGGCCGGCACGGTGTTAAAGATAACGTCGGCCGCGCCGATGTGCGCCGCCAGCTCGGCAAAGCTAAAAGCCGGCCAGCCCTCGGCGTAAGCCCGCGCCCGGTCGGCGGCACCCCGGTCGATTACTGTGACCCCGGCCCCTACCCCGGCCAGTATCCGGGCCAGGGTGAAACCGGTTCGACCTAACCCCAGGATGAAGGCCGCAGCTCCGTGCAGGGTAATAGGGAGCTCCTGCATGGCCAGCATCATCGCCCCTTCAGCCGTAGGGATGGAGTTGAGGATGGCCATTTCATCCATCGCCGCCGTTTCTACCAGCAACCAGCCATGGCGGGCCGCCGTTTCCTTTAGATACTCCTGCGCCACGCCCACCAGCACCGGCGTCCCCGCTGTTATGTTCCCCGCCAGCTCCGGATCCAGAAAGAGGGGCTCCCTGGACCGGGGGGCATGGATCATCCCCTGGGCGTTAACTCCTGGTACCGGCAGAATGATTACCGCCGCTCCCCTGACCGCGGCGCCAGCATCAGCGCCGATCGTACAACCCTCCCGCGGCGGCAGCTCTCCCAGGCCGGCCACCCTTACCCGGGCTCCCTGGTTTAGCAGTTCTTCCAGGAGAATAACCTCCCGCGCATCGCCACCCAGCATTGCCACCGTGGTCCCTGCCAGCATCCCACCCATGCCGGAACGACCTCCTGCCAAATTAGTACACCTGTACTACTTGCAATATATGTGGCGCCGCTGCCGGAGGTGCCAGGACTATAATGCCAGTAAATTTTCCAACCCGTAGACCACCCCCTTGAGTTGTAAAACCTGCCTCACGGCCAGGAGCAATCCGGGTAAGAAGGCTTCCCGGCTGATGGTATCGTGGCGGATGGTGAGCAGCTGCCCCTGGCCGCCGCAGATTACTTCCTGGTGGGCTACCGCTCCCGGCAGGCGGACGCTGTGAACAGCCAGGCCGCGGTATGCAGCTCCCCTGGCCCCGGCAGCCTTTTCCGCGGCTGCCGGCGGTGCCCCGCCGGCTTCGATCTCGGCGGCCATCAGTTCCGCGGTTTTTAAAGCCGTACCCGAAGGGGCATCGAGCTTTTGCTCATGATGCATTTCAATAATCTCCGCCCGCGGGAAATAGCGGGCAGCCTGACGGGCGAAATGCATCATCAGGATTGCTCCCAGGGAGAAATTGGGGGCCACCACCGCACCCACCTGCCTGGCTTCGCACAGCTGGTGCAATTCGTCCAGCTGCTCCAGGCTGATCCCGGTCGTGCCTATTACCGGGCTTACCCCCGCTGCCACAGCCACCCTGGCATTTGTAATCGCAACAGCGGCCACGGTGAAATCCACCATTACCTGCGGCCGGACCTTTGCCAGCACTGATGGCAGGTCTTCACTGACGGCTACCCCCGCCGGCTGGAGACCATTCAGCGTCCCGATATCGGCGCCTGCCGCCACCCGATCAACAGCTCCCACCACTTCAACATCCTCAGCCTGCAGCAGCCCCCTGGTCATCTCCCGGCCCATCCGGCCGGCGGCGCCGGTAACAACAACTCTAATCGTAGCTGTTCACCCCCGCTTAAAAATAAATAGAGGAAAACCCTGAGCATCCCGCTCCGGTTTTCCCCCGGATTACCAGAATACTCATCTCGCCAGGCCTCTTCGTGCGAGTAGCGCTCCACCGTTTATGGAGGTGCGAGGTGGGAAGTTGGAGGTGAGATGCCGGTAGAAACCGGCTCCGCCGGTTTCGATTTAAAGCTTCCCGCTCCCTGTTTTCCTTACCTCGCTCACTGCGTTGAGCCATAGCTGACGGCTGGCCCCAACGCTGCTCCGGTGACAGTCCGGTCCTTATTCAGGACCGGCCCAGGAAGACGGCCCGGGCCGGCCGGCTTCCTTCGGCAGTGTACCCTTTCCTACCAGCTCTGCGGCGCCCTGCCTCACCGGTAGTACTCTTGTCCACTGCACCTCTACCCCACTGCACACGAGATGAGTTTATTTTGTTGCCCCTATAATATCACCAGGAAACAGCAGTGTCAATCTTTCTCCCCGCGCCGGCGGCTATAAGTGGGGTCCATATTAATGACTACCACCTCACTGCCCACCTTGTGAACAGCCTCCCAGGGGATTACCATCTCCTGGCGGCCGCCGAAGAAAGAGAGCCACCCCCCCCGCGCCGGGAGAACAATGGCCGCGACGGTCCCCGCCGCCATATCCAGGACCAGGTCGGCTTCCCCGATATGCCCCAGCCGGGAACCATCATAGAGGTTGACAATTTCCTTGCCCATCAGCTCTGATAAACGCATCGCC
>DFYS01000051.1 GCA_002383405.1 Moorella sp. UBA4076 | reverse complement strand
GGGGGTTGGGCAACAGTCTCCTAGCCTGAGCTGTTAGAAATCATGCTCTAATTCCCTGACGTGGAAAGGAAAAACAACGGCGTGCAACTAAAAAAAATTAACGGCCATACTTACTATATCCCCGGTGCCACCAATACGGGGGTGTATACCACCAAAAACGGATCCTGCCTGCTTATCGATTCGGGTATCAACAACACCGTCGCCCGTAAAATCCGCGATACGCTGGTTGCCGGCAACCTCAAACCCAAATACCTGCTGACCACCCACGGCCACGCCGACCACTTCGGCGCCCATCACTTATTGCAGCAATTCTATCCCGGCCTGCAAATCCTGGCTTCACCCGGAGAAAAACCATTCATGGCAGATAGCTTGCTGGGGCTGAAGGCCCTGTACGGCGCCATCCCTTTTGCCGAGATTAAAGTCCCCCTCCTCTACGCCCGCTCAGTGACCGTAGATGCTGACATCGACCCCGGCCCCTTGAAACTTCTGGACCAGCGCTTCCAGGCTGTCGCCACACCCGGACACAGCGCCGGCCACCTGGCCTTCCTGACCCCGGACGGCGTCCTCTTCAGCGGCGATGCTGTCTATCATCCGGCTATCCTGGCCAAATACCCGCTGCCCTTCCTGCAGGATGTCGGCGCCGGGCTGACTACCCTGGCATCCCTGGCCGACCTGGAGATCAAATACCTGCTCCCGGCTCACAGCCCGGAGGTCATCACCGACCCGGGCGCTGTGTGGGCGGAAAACCGCCGCCGGGTTAACGCCTGTCTGGAAAAAATCGCAACCCTCCTGGCACGGCCGCTGACACGGGAAGAGCTCCTGGCCGAACTCGCCCGCCAGGAGGGAATCCCCCTGGATATGCCGCAGTATTTCCTCAACCTGGCCTGTATATCGGCCTTTATAAGCTATCTGAAGGACCATGGCCGGCTTGCCTGCGCCCTGGAGAACGGGAGGTTATATTTTTTTGCCACTTGAGTTTTTGAGTAAGGTTACAGGACATGGCGCAGCACCGGCTGCCGCCAGCCATACTCATGCCCGGCATTATCCATCCTATATTTCGCATAAAAAAATAGCTCGCATATCTATTCAGGGTGCGGAATATGGGACCCATCACCAATGAACCCTTATCCAGTGATCTCATGAACCGGATATGCATAAACCCCGGCCAGAGTTGCCCGGCCGGGGTTATTTATGCGAAGATGTTCGGGCTTAAGGGACTAAAGTGGGCTCCGCCCACAACCCAATCTTGCCGGCGTGACCATTTCTCCTTTGCTGGATATGGCAGCCTAAACAACTTGTTTTTTATTGCAGTTTTGAAGCCGCAAGGGCCTAAAGGGGCCCTACTTCTTCAGGTTGTAAAAAGCCTGCAGGCCCGGGTAAAGGGCAACGGCGTCCAGCTCTTCCTCAATGCGCAGCAGCTGGTTGTACTTGGCCACCCGGTCGGTGCGCGAGGGGGCGCCGGTCTTGATCTGGCAGGCGTTGACGGCCACGACGATATCGGCAATGGTGGTGTCTTCCGTCTCGCCGGAGCGGTGGGAGACCACTGTCGTGTAGCCGGCCCTTTTAGCCATTTCGATGGCCTCCAGGGTCTCCGTCAGGGTGCCGATCTGGTTGACCTTGATGAGAATGGCATTGGCCGCCCCCATCGCGATGCCGCGGCTGAGGCGTTCCGTATTGGTTACAAAGAGGTCATCGCCCACCAGCTGGACTTTATGCCCCATGCGTTCAGTAAGTTTCTGCCAGCCCTTCCAGTCGTCCTCGGCCAGGCCGTCTTCAATGGAAATAATGGGGTATCTGTCCACCAGGCCGGCCCAAAAGTCGACCATTTCTTCGCTGGTGCGGGTGACCCCTTCCCCGGCGAAGACATACCTGCCATCCTTATAGAGCTCCGTTGCCGCCGGGTCCAGGGCGATAAAGCAGTCTTTACCTGCTTCGTAGCCGGCTTTAGCGATAGCCTCCAGGATGACCTCGATGGCNNAGGCTGTGGAAAACCTCGGCACCCATCCGTAAGGCGGCGGCAAAGTCCCCGGCGCCGGCAGGCATGACCATAAACTCCTGCAGGTCGACGTTGTTGTCGGCGTGTTTGCCGCCGTTCAGGATGTTCATCATCGGTACCGGCAGGGTGTGGGCGTTGACCCCGCCCAGGTAGCGGTAGAGGGGCAGGCCCAGGGCGTCAGCCGCCGCTTTGGCGACAGCCAGGGATACCCCCAGGATGGCGTTGGCCCCCAGCTTACCCTTATTGGGAGTCCCGTCGAGCTCGACCAGCTGGCGGTCGATCTCCCGCTGGTCCAGGGCGTCGGAACCGACCAGTTCCGGGGCAATAATGGCGTTGACGTTGTTAACGGCGTCCAGGACGCCTTTGCCGTTATAACGCTGCCCGTCTTTGTCCCGCAACTCGACGGCCTCATAGGCCCCGGTAGAAGCCCCCGAAGGTACGGCGGCACGGCCCCAGCCGCCTCCTTCCAGGAACACCTCTACTTCTACCGTGGGGTTGCCGCGGGAATCAAGGATCTCGCGGGCGTAAACATCGTTGATAATGGTCATTAGCTAACAACACCTCCGTATTTATTTGCTGGTGACGATAATAGTAAATGTTGACTCGGCAGGACCATGGCCGCTGCCCGGCTGCACCCGCTCACCCCAGCGTTCAAACAAGACGCCGCCGGGGTTTATGGCATGGCTGCCAAACGGTTGCAGCCAGTCACCTGGACCGCGGTGATGGTGAACGTTAATGTAAGCCGGCCTGTTCACCATCAGCGTCTGCCCGGCCGGGGCCTCAAGCTGCCGTGACAGCGATACTTGATATAGTCCCCTTGCCTGCCCTTCTGGGCGCCCTCCGGGAGCCTGCCCCACCCTTCACCCAAAACCTAGCCTCAGGAAACCCGCTAACCCTGCGGGCTACACCTTCTCGATCAAACTCCTGCCTGTCATTTCCACCGGCTGGGACAGCCCCAGGATGTGGAGCACTGTTGGCGCTATATCCTCCAGCGCCCCCTCCTCCCGTAAAGCGGCTTCGCGGTAACGCGCATCAACCAGGATAAAGGGTACCGGGTTGCAGGTATGCGCCGTATGGGGCTCGCCGTCGGGCTCCCGCATTTCCTCGGCATTGCCGTGATCGGCTGTCACCAGCAGGGGCGCGCGACGCTCCTCCATAGCGCCGGCGATGCGGCCGATACACGCATCCACTGTTTCCACGGCGGCAATGGCCGCCTCCAGATCGCCGGTATGGCCGACCATGTCGGGATTGGCAAAGTTTAGGACGATAAAGTCGTACTTATCCAGGCGTTCCAGGACGGCGTCCGTAACCTCGCGGGCGCTCATCGAGGGTTGCTGATCATAGGTGGCCACTTTGGGCGAGGGAATGAGCAGGCGCTCCTCGCCGGCAAAGGGCTCTTCGACGCCGCCGTTAAAGAAAAAGGTGACATGGGCGTATTTTTCCGTTTCCGCAATGCGCAGCTGTTGCAGATTGTTACCGGCGATGACCTCGCCCAGGACGTTGCTCAGCACCTGGGGCGGGAAGGCCACTGCCGCCGGGATAGTGACGTCGTACTGGGTCAGGCAGACGAAGCGGATATTGAGGCGCCCCCCCGGCCGGGTAAAGGGTTCAAAATCGCGGTCGACGAAGGCGCGGGTCAGCTGGCGCGCCCGGTCGGCGCGGAAATTGAAGAAGATAACGCTGTCTCCGTCGCTTACCACTGTTAGAGGCGCGCCGTCGCGGGTGATCACCGCCGGTTCCACAAACTCATCAGTAATCCCCTGCTGGTAAGAAGCCTGGATAGCCGCGGCTGCGGAAGCGGCCTGGTGCCCCTCGCCGGCTGCCAGGGCGCGGTAAGCCCGCTCGGTCCGCTGCCAGCGGCGGTCGCGGTCCATGGCGTAGTAGCGGCCCGTGATGCTGGCGATGGCCCCAATCCCCCGCCGGCGGCATTCCGCTTCCACCTGTTCCAGATAACCGGCGGCACTGGACGGCGGCACGTCGCGGCCGTCGAGGAAGGCGTGAATATATACCTTTGCCAGCCCTTCCCTTTGCGCCAGTGCCAGCAGGGCGTACAGGTGATCGAGGTGACTGTGGACGCCCCCGTCGGAAACCAGGCCCATCAGGTGCAGGGCGCCGCCGCGTTCCAGAGCACCGCGCACTGCTGCCAGAAGCACTTGATTGGTAAAAATGGAGCCATCACGGATAGCTTTGCTGATGCGGGTCAGTTCCTGATAAACGATGCGGCCGGCGCCGATGTTCAGATGGCCGACTTCAGAGTTCCCCATCTGGCCGGCCGGTAGACCCACAGCCTCCCCCGAAGCCTGCAGGCGGGTGTGGGGGCAGGCGGCCAGCAGGCGGCGGTAATGGGGCATGCGCGCCCGGCTGATGGCATTGCCCGGCCCGTCCGGGGCCAGGCCGAAACCATCGAGGATCATCAGCATGAGAGGGCGATTGGTATTGCTCAAGATATTTTTCTCCTGTTCCCTGCTTCATCAGCAGAGTTTACTATGGCCGCGAAGGAAACAGCGTCCAGGCTGGCGCCGCCCACCAGGGCGCCGTCGATATCCGGCGCCGCCATCAGCTCGGCGATATTTTGCGGCTTAACGCTGCCGCCGTACTGGATACGGGTGGTGGCGGCGGCCTTGCCGTACATCGTCTTTAAGGTTTCCCGGATCAAGGCAATGACTTCCTGGGCATCGGCGGCTGTAGCCGTACGGCCGGTACCGATGGCCCAGATGGGCTCGTAGGCCGCCACCAGGGCCTCCGCCTGTTCCGGTGTCAGTCCCTTTAAACCCTTCTCGACCTGGCGGCGGACCACGTCGAGCGTCCGGCCGGCTTCCCTTTCCGCCAGGGTTTCACCGACGCAGACGATAGGAACCAGCTCATGGCGGCAGGCCGCCTGGAGCTTCTTATTGACGGCGGCGTCGGTCTCGCCGAAGTACTGGCGCCGTTCGGAATGACCGATGATGACATAACGGCAGCCCAGGTCTTTGAGCATGGGAGCGGAGACTTCGCCGGTATAAGCGCCCTGGTCTTCCCAGAAAAGGTCCTGGGCACCGACGGCGATATTGGAACCGGCCGCGGCGTTGGCGGCTGCGGCGATAGCTGTGAAAGGCGGGCAGACGACTACTTCCACGGCAGCAGTGCCTACCAGGGGCTTTAAAAGTTCGACCAGTTCCCTGGCCTGCCCGGTAGTATTATGCATCTTCCAGTTACCGGCGATAATCGGTCGGCGCAAAGATATCACCTCTAAATTATTAGTACCTTACGGCTTCAAAACTGCAATAAAAAACAAGCGGACCACGCCACGTAATAGCGTCCTGGCTACCTGGAGCAGGCCGACCAATGGCCGGCCGCCTGCCACCGTCACTTATTTCTCCGTCAGGGCCTCCACTCCGGGCAGGGCCCGCCCCTCCAGGAACTCCAGCGCGGCGCCGCCGCCGGTAGAGATATGGCCGATCTTATCCGCCACCCCCATCTTTTCCACCGCCGCCACCGAGTCGCCGCCCCCGACGATGGTCATGCCGTCCACCGCTGCTACGGCCCGCGCTACCGCCTCGGTACCGCGGGCGAAGGGCTCCATCTCAAAGACGCCCATCGGTCCGTTCCAGACGACGGTCCGGGCACTGGTTAAAGCGTTGGCGTATTCCTGCGCCGTTTCCGGCCCGATATCCAGGGCCATCCAGCCGTCAGGCACAGCGTTGGCGGCCACCACCTGGTGGGGGGCATCAGCTTTAAACGCGGCGGCTACAACCAGGTCGCCCGGCAGGAGCATTTTGACCCCCTGGTTGGCGGCGGCGGCCATCAGTTCCCCGGCCAGGGGCAGCTGGTCTTCCTCCACCAGGGATTTACCCATCGCGTAGCCTTTGGCCCGCAGGAAGGTATTGGCCATGCCGCCGCCGATGATGAGGGTGTCCACTCTGGTGAGCAGGTTGCGGATAACGCTGATTTTATCGGATACCTTGGCGCCGCCGATGATGGCCGCAAAGGGCCGCTCCGGGTCGGCCAGCGCCTTGCCCAGGGTCTCAATTTCCTTCTGCAGCAGGAACCCGGCCGCCGCCGGCAGGTAGCGGGCTGCCCCTGCAGTGGAAGCGTGGGCGCGGTGCGCGGCACCGAAGGCATCGTTGACGTAAAGGTCAGCCAGGGAGGCCAGCCGGCGGGCAAATTCAGGTTCGTTCTTCTCTTCCTCCGGATGAAAACGCAGGTTCTCCAGCAGGAGGACCTCCCCGGGTTGCAGGGCGGCGGCTGCCGCCTCTGCCTCAGGACCGGTACAATCATTGGCTTTATGTACCGGCTGGCCCAGGAGTGCTTCCAGTTCTCCGGCCACCGGGTCCAGGCGCAGCTCTTCCTTAACCTTCCCTTTGGGCCGGCCGAGGTGGGACATGAGGATGATCCGGGCTTTATGGTCGATTAGATAACGGATGGTGGGCAGGGCCGCGCGGATGCGGGTGTTGTCAGTGACGCGGCCGGCTTCCAGGGGTACGTTGAAATCGACCCGCACCAGCACCCGTTTATTGTTGAGGTCCAGGTCTTTGAGGGTTAATTTGGCCATGATAAATACAATCCCTCCGGAAATTGAAGTAAGAGGCAAGAGGTAGGAAGCAAAAGTGACGTTGTGGCCTGCCTCTGTTTTCTCCCGTTAGATGGGGACAGCTCGCTGTCATAAGCAGCTCCTCCAACCTCCATCCCGCCGCCGGGGCAGCGGGCAATTGTGCCTGGTTATTTTTCTATTATGCTATTTCGGTGGCCCCGGCATACGAAACGGCCGCCTTACGGCGACCGCCCCTTACAGCCCTTGAGCAGCCATAAAGGCCGCCAGGTCGACGACCCGTTTGGAGTAGGCCCACTCGTTGTCGTACCAGGATACTACTTTGGCCAGGGTGCCGTCGATAACCATGGTCGACAGGGCATCGACAATGGAGGAACGCGGGTCGCCGTTGAAATCGCGGGAAACCAGGGGCTCTTCGCTGTAACCCAGGATACCCTGCATGGGACCCGCGGCGGCAGCCTTCATGGCGGCATTGATGCTTTCTACCGTGGCCGGCCTGGCCAGATCGCACACCAGGTCGACGACGGAAACATTGGGCGTCGGCACCCGCATGGCGAAGCCGTTCAATTTGCCCTTCAGCTCAGGCAGTACCAGGCCGATAGCTTTGGCAGCGCCAGTGGTAGTGGGAATGATCGAGAGGGCACCGGCACGGGCGCGCCGCAAATCCTTATGAGTGAGGTCGAGGATGTGCTGGTCGTTGGTATAGGAATGGGCTGTGGTCATCAGCCCGCGGACGATGGTAAAGTTGTCGTGGAGCACCTTGGCGATGGGAGCCAGGCAGTTGGTGGTGCAGGAGGCATTGGAGACGATATGGTGTTGGGCGGGGTCGTACTTATCGTTGTTGACTCCCATGACGATGGTGATATCTTCATTTTTGGCCGGGGCGGTAATAATGACCTTTTTGGCGCCGGCCTGGCGGTGGGCCGCAGCTTTGGCAGCATCGGTGAAGACGCCGGTGGATTCAATAACCACGTTTACCCCCATGTCCTGCCACGGCAGTTTCGCCGGGTCGCGCTCGGCTATAACCTTAATCGGACGGCCGTTGACGACGATGCTGTCTTCCCTGGCCTCAACTTCGGCATTGATGCGGCCATGAACGGAATCATATTTGAGTAAATGGGCGTTGGTCTTGACATCAGTAATGTCATTGATGGCTACAACCTCCAGCTCCGGCTTCTCCAAGAAAGCGCGGAAAACCAGGCGGCCAATACGCCCGAAACCATTAATACCTACTTTAACTGCCATACTATGTATTCCTCCTTTTTGAGATGTGAGAGGTGGGAAGTGAGAGGTGAAAGGCTTGTCAAAACCGGCTACGCCGGTTTCTGATTGGAGCCTGTTTAACTCTCATTGCCAACGTCCGCCGTGGGGTAGCCCTCTGAGCGGCTCCTCCGAAAATAGAAGCAGGAGACAAGAGGCGATAAACCCGGCACTTGAGCCCTCGCTTGTTTAAATTGCAGGCATAACATTTAGTTATGCCGCTTTTCTACTTCAGCAACCGGGCTAAATTTAAGTGCTGGGAGTTGGGCTGCCTCTGCTTTCTCCCGTTCGCTGGAGACAGCACGCTTCCGTCTTATTATACCATAAAGTAGCAGGCATTATAATAATACTGTTTGCACCACCCAGCACTAAAAACCCTATTCAACACAAAATGCCAGATTCCTCCTTTAGAAAATAGCTATAATTAATTGTTCAGGGGGCCATCCCGACCCCCTGAATGTTAATAACGTTTTCTTCTGGCGGCGGCGGCAATACCCTGCTCATCGCGGTACTTGGCCACCGTCCGCCGTGAAATCTTGATCCCCTGCCGTTGCAGGAATTCCTGGAGTTGCTGGTCCGTCAGGGGGTTGGCGGGGTCCTCTTTGTTGATGGCTTCGGCAATCATTTTTTTGATGCTTTCGGCAGCAGTACCGCCGTTTTTCTCCACGCCGCTGGCGAAGAAAAATTTTAGTTCAAATACGCCCTGAGGCGTTTGTACATACTTGTTGGCCGTCGCCCGGCTCACGGTCGATTCATGGATGCCCAGCTCGGCTGCCACCTGGCGCATAGTCAGGGGTTTCAGGTATTTTAGTCCCTTATCGAGAAATTCCCGCTGTTCCTTCACCAGGCAACTGACCACCCGATAAATAGTCAGGCGGCGCTGCTCCAGGCTGCGGATCAGCCAGGCGGCGGCGTTGAGCTTGCTTTCGATAAAATGGCGGGTGGCCGCATCGCATTTCCCTTCCTGACGCATCAGGGTCTGGTAAAGGGGGTTAACGCCCAAGCGCGGCATGGCATGATCATTGACCAGGACCACGTAATCGCTGCCAACCCTTTCGATGACGACATCAGGTACTATATAGAGGTTTTCCTGTCCGCCGCCAAAAGAGCGCCCCGGCTTGGGATCCAGCGTGCGGATATAATCAACTGCCGTCTGAACGGCCGGCAGGCTCAAATTGAGGTACCGGGCGATACGGCTCAGGCGCCCTTTAGCCACATCATTTAAAAACTTGCGGATAATTATTTCCGTCCCTGGCGGCATGTCATCGCGCTGGTGCAGCTGGAGGAGAAGGCATTCGGTAAGGTTACGGGCGCCCACCCCCGGCGGGTCAAAATGCTGGATTAGTTTTAGTACCCGCCAGACGGCTGCCGGCGAAACCTGCAGGCAGGCGGCTGCTTTCTTGATGGTAATCTTTAGATAACCGTTAGGATCTAAATTGCCGATTAAAAAGCTGCCGATTTTTAGATCGCGGCTGCTGGAAGTCGTGATTTTTAGTTGGAGCAACAGGTGGTCCTGAAGGGTGGGCTGGCCGGTAAGCAGGTTCTGGCGGTTCCAGTCCGGGCGTTGTTCCGCGCGGGGACCGCTGATATAACCCAGATCGCTGCCATCCTGGAAGTATTCCTGCCAATCAATTTCCAGGGCATCAGGTTCCTCCACCGGCTCTTCGGCAGCGACGGGTTCCCCTTCATCCTTGATTTCCAGCAACGGGTTTTCCTGGAGTTCCTGCTGGATAAATTCATCCAGCTCCAGAGTGGAAAGCTGCAAAACCACAATGGCCTGGCGCAATTCTGGCGTCATAATCAGTTTCTGCGTCTGTTCTATATTTAATCCCAGACGGCTCCGCATGGCCATTCACCTCCTTTAATCTTATTATTCTCTTCCGATAGCTAGTTTTCCTGCTCGGTTGTCAATTTATTATCCATACCAGATAAAGGATTAAACCCAGGCTGAGGCTGGCAGCCGCAGCCTGGGCCAGTGCTTCCTGTCCCGGACTGAAGAGATAGGGATGCAACCCCAGGCCGTAATCTATAAAATCATTTAAACCCAGCCACAGGACCACCAGGGGCAACTGCCGGCGGGTGGCCGGCCAGTGGCGCAGGAAAAGGCCGCCTTCGATGAGCATACCCAGGTGGGACAACCACAACCCGGCTTCCACGGCTGTCAGCGGCGCCCCTGCCAGCCAGTAATCACTGATTACTACCACCGCCCACAGCCCGTACTTGATGACCGCTGCGGCGGCTATCAACCGCAGCGCGCCGTTTTCCCGGCGGTAGTAGGCCAGCAGCAGCGCCAGGGCAAAAAGGGTGGTGGCCAGGGGGCTGTCCGGAATGAAAGGCCACCAGATGAAGGGGGTGCTGGCTAGCTGCCCCGCGTACCAGTAGTAACCGTAAATAGAACCCATCAGGTTAACAGCGGTCAGGGTAAGGAGAAACCACTCCTGGCAGGGGTCCTCCAGGAGCAGATTTTTAAGCCAGCGGTAAAGCGCCTGCCAATAGTGGCTGTTTCCATTTTGCACCTTATAAACCAGGCCTCCGTAATGAGAGGTGAGAGGTGAGATGCTCCACACTCAACCTCGACTCATTAAATCAATCCCTGACCCGTCTATTGCCGGTACCCCGGTTGCGTATGCACGGGACTGTATTGCTTGGTTTTAGTGCTCGCCGAATTGAGGTCTGCTTGTCTATCCTGAGCTACAAAATGATCATTGAGTGCTGGTTTCCTGATTGAAGCCTCCATCCCGTCGCTGTTTTCATATTTTGGGGTGGGGGTCACTGACCCCGCTACCAGCATCGACCCCGAAATTGGTGGGGGATGTGGATACCGTGCCGATTACCCGCGCCGGGACTCCGGCGGCGATGGCGCCGGCCGGGACATCGCGGGTCACCACCGCCCCGGCTCCCACTATGGCGCCATCGCCGATGCGCACGCCGGGTAAAATGGTAGTATTAGCCCCGATTAGCACCCAGGCGCCGATTTCCACCTTCCCCAGGCGGTAGGCCCGCGGCAGGAACTCATGGGTCAAAATAGTAACATTGTACCCGATAATACTCTCGGCACCGATGTGGATGAGGTCCGGGCGCAGGATATCCGGCATAGCCATGACCCCTACTGATGCCGTCGGCGCCACATCCATCCCTGCCAGGTGGCGCAGGAGCCAGCTCTTCAGGCGCAAAAATGGCAAAAAACGGCTGATAGTAATCCAGCAGAAATTCCAGGCCACCCGCCAGAAGGGGGCGACCCGGCGCCAGGAAGCCATCGCATTGTGGTCGTTAACAGGATAGGTTTCTAAACGGCGCATGTGTCTACTCCGAAAATAGCATTCTGCCTGCGCTACTATACCCGGGGCGAAGCAGGTTCCCTCCGGGCGCCAC
>DFYS01000105.1 GCA_002383405.1 Moorella sp. UBA4076 | reverse complement strand
GATCTCCACCTGCCGCTGGACCGGCGGCGGCGCCGGAAATTCTGGCAGTTTTTCCGGCGGCAGGGGTTTAAAGGATTGGACGATGCGGTTTAACTCCCGGCCGGCGGCTGCAAAACCGGCCTGATTGCTTTTCAGCATAAAGGTATAGATGGTTTTTCCGGCCACCAGGTCATACTCGCGGTAGTAGTTCAAATCGCCGGGGGCCAGCTGCGGCCGCGTCCAGTCGAACTGCCAGGTCTTGTAACCGCGGATATTGAGCTGCGCCTGGCTCTGGAGTTTAATACATCCCCAGCCCTCCTGGAGGCTGCGGTTGCTGTAAAGGACGTATTCTTCGGCACTGATTTTTCCTAAAGGCTGGACAAAAATAGTTAATTTAGCGTAACCCGGTTTGGCCAGGATGGTCGCCACCCCGGGGATAATCTCCTGCTCCCAGCCAGCGGGGTATTTCAGGCTGATACCGTCGTAAACATTCTCCAGCTGCTGCCAGGCCTCACTGTCGGTAGCAACAGGGGCCATGCCCAGATCGCCGGGGATGGCGGCAGTCTGCCGGGGCCGGGGCTGCAGGCGGCTGCTGCCCAGGGCCAGGAGCAAAAGAGCGATCCATATGAGCCAGGTCCACTTGCGCAACAGTTTTCTTCCTTTCGGGAAGGATTCTCTATAGCAGCTGGTCGCCCCACTTATTTTTGCGGGAATACCTCGGGGTGGCGCGTCGCCGCCGGCGGATAGTACGGCAAACAGTACATAGTCGGATAAACCCGGATCAAACTAAAGTGGGCTCCGCCCACAANNTATTGCAGTTTTGAAGCCGTAAGGTGCTAAACTGGTCATCGCGCCGTCAAAGCTCTTGGGCGGCATCCCTGGTAGCAGGTGCCATTCGTTATACCGCTTGCAAGGGGGTTCGCCAGGGAGAAACAGGCCCGCTTTCATAAGAAACCTTTGTCAGGGGTGCACCCCGTTGACGGCTGAAGATGGTGTCCAATTATAAAGAACCATTTGGGCGCAGGCGATCAATGGCGCAATTCAGGTTAAGCAGGCTTAATAATCTCCGTTTCGGTAATCACCATATCCACCGGCCGGTCGTGGGCCTCCGGGTAAACGGATGCAACAATCTGCTTGGCGAAGGCCAGGGCGACGGTTACAGCTCCGGGCTTCAAGGCGGCCAGGAAACGATCATAATAACCGGCGCCGTAGCCGAGACGGTTGCCGGCGCGGTCAAAGGCCACGCCGGGGACGATGACCAGGTCGATCAATTCCGGGGCTAGCGGGCGCAGGCTCTCCGGCCGCGGTTCCAGGATACCCAGGGTACCCGGCTGCAAATCATCGGGGAAGGCGAGCACCTCCGAGGCGATAAGGCGCCGGCCCTCCCGCACGCAAAAGGGGACGGCCACCCGCTTGCCCGCGGCCAGGGCGGCTGTGATCAGCGGTGGAGTGGCCACTTCGCTGCCAAAGGAAACATAACTCATGATGGTCCCGGCCTGCTGCCAGGCGGGCAGCTCCATGAGCCGGGCTGCTATTAACCTGCTGCTTGCTTCCCGTACCGTTTCCTCCAGGGCGTTGCGCCTGGCTATAACCTGCTGCCGCAGCTGCTGCTTCAACGGTTATCACCAGAGCGCCGGCTCCCGGCGACCGGTATGGCATGCTCCGCGCGTAATTGCTGGGACAATGTTATATCCTCCGTAAATGAGATGTGGGAGGTGGGAGGTTAGATGTGAGAGTGGTGGCGCGCCACCGTATGTGACTCCCCATTTAGTATTAGACACCAGCGGCCGGATTCCTCTTTTCCCGCCTTGATTTTCAGAGCAGACGCCCATGCCGCTGCTGCGACACCGGCAAAGGGATGAAAATGGCAGTACAGCCGATTTCAATCAGGAACTGGCGCAGCCAGTTCCTACCAGCCTCCCGCATCTCACCTCCCACTTCCCACCTCTATTCAGATACGCACAATCTTATTAACATAACCGGGCCGATAAAATCAAGGCTTCCGGCCATTTATGCACATACTGTGAATAAATAGCTGCCCTTTTGCCAGGTAATCTATCCACAAGGATACAAACCTTAATTCTAAGTTAATCACAGTTTTATACACATTATCCACAGGCCAAAGGTCCACAAAAAACAGCTGTTCAGTCCCGGTTAAGCCTCCGCGATGGTCCCAGGGACCTGTGGATTGTTAATAAAGTGTTAAGACCACCGGTATGGAAGCAGTAATCAACACACGGTAAGCCGGATGGGGTGTTAATAAAGTGTTAAGTCGGGGATGGCGTTTAAGTCCAGGCCGGCGAATTCACCGCGCTGGTACTGGTAATAGGCGGCGGCGGCAATCATGGCGGCATTGTCGGTACACAGGACAGGCGCCGGGCAAAAAACGGGTATGGCTGCTGCCTGGCCGGCGGTGACGAGTGCGTCCCGCAGGACGTTATTGGCCGCCACTCCGCCGGCCAGGAGAATGGCGCCGGCCGCCAGGCGCTGCGCCGCCTGGATGGTTTTAGTCACCAGGACTTCCACCACTGCTGCCTGAAAAGCGGCCGCTACGTCGGCGTGGTTCACGCTGGTCCCTTTCTGCCGGGCATGGTGGAGGTGGTTGATCACCGCTGATTTGAGGCCGCTGAAGCTAAAGTCGAGGCTGCCTTCTTCCAGCCAGGCGCGGGGGAAGCGGATGGCACTCGGGTCGCCGTCGCGGGCGAGTTTCTCCAATTCGGGCCCCCCGGGGTAGGGTAATCCCAGCACCCGCGCTACTTTATCAAAGGCTTCGCCGGCGGCGTCGTCGCGGGTCGAACCCAGGATGCGCCGGCAGCTATGGCTCTCCAGGTAGATCAGGTCGGTATGGCCGCCGGATACCACCAGGCAGACCGCCGGCAGGGGTAGCTGCGGGTACTGTAAAAAACCGGCATAGATATGCCCCAGCACGTGGTGGACCCCGATGAGGGGTTTATCCAGGGCATAAGCCAGGCTTTTAGCATAGGAAAGGCCTACCAGCAGGGCGCCTGCCAGGCCGGGACCGTAAGTAACTGCCACGGCATCCATAGCGGTGAATTCCAGGCCCGCAGCCGCAAGCGCCTCATCCACCACCGGGACGATGTTCTCCATATGGCGGCGGGAGGCAATCTCCGGCACGACACCGCCGAAGCAGCGATGAGTGGCGATCTGGGAGGCGATGATATTGGCGCGGATTTCCACCCCACCGCTGACAATGGCTGCCGCCGTTTCGTCACAGGATGTCTCAATGG
>DFYS01000042.1 GCA_002383405.1 Moorella sp. UBA4076 | reverse complement strand
TCTCACATCTATTTACAGGGTAGCCGTTTATGGTGTATACCGACATCAGCGAACCGGAGAAATTAGCGGCAAGCAGGCTACAATAAGAAACCGGCGCAGCCAGTTTCTACCAGCATCTCACCTCACACTTCCCATATCTCATTTCGGATGAGCCTCTCATGATGGCAAGCAGCCACCAGCTCCCATCCAACTTCCCATTTCCCACATCTCGCCTCCATCCATCACCCTTTCTGGCTCCAACCCATAGAAATATTTAAGGAAAACCATCTTGAAATCCAGCGTTTCTTATGGTGTAATTGATTCTGTTGCCAACCAGGATAGGGGGCTGACGGCCATGCTGGATCAAAGCAGGACGCCCATTTTTACGGCGTTAAAACAGTATATTGACGATGGTGTTCTTCCCTTTCATGTTCCCGGCCACAAACAGGGCCGCGCCCTGCCGGAATTTAAAGCATACGTCGGCGAGCGGGTGCTGGCCATGGACCTGACCTGCGTGCCGGGCCTGGATAATATCTGCAATCCCCACGACGTGATCCGTGAGGCGGAAGCCCTGACCGCGGCGGCCTACGGGGCTGATTATGCTGCCTTCCTGGTCAATGGCACCACATCGGGTATCCAGGCGATGATCCTGGCCGTCTGCCAGCCGGGAGATAAGATCATTATCCCGCGCAACGCCCATCGCTCCGCCCTGGGGGGCTTGGTCTTGAGCGGGGCGCAGCCGGTTTATATCGAAGCCGGGATCAACCATGACTACGGTATCTCGATGGGAATAACGCCGGAGCAGGTGGAACGAGCCTTAAAGGAACACCCCGACGCCAAGGCTGTTTTTGTCATCAGCCCCAACTACTATGGTACTGTACCGGCCCTCAGGGAGATAGCGGCTGTAGCCCATCATTACGGCGTGCCGGTGCTGGTAGATGAGGCCCACGGCGCCCACCTGCCCTTTCACCCCGCTTTACCCGCGTCAGCCATGGCCGCCGGGGCGGATCTGGCGGCGGTGAGCGCCCACAAACTGGCCGGGTCTATGACCCAGAGCTCCTTTCTCCTTTTGCAGGGGCCGCGGCTGGATCCCAGGCATGTCAAGGCCGCCCTCAACCTCTCTCAGACCACCAGCCCCTCCTATATTTTGCTGGCTTCCCTGGATGTGGCCCGTAAACAGATGGCGCTGCAGGGACGGGAGCTGCTGCAACGTACTCTGGAAGTCGCCGGCTGGATGCGCCGGCAACTGGCACAGGTTGAGGGGTTGAGTATCATGGGCGACGAGGTTGCCGCCCTGCCAGGCTGCATGGCCCTGGATCCGACCAAAATTACCGTCAACGTTCAGGGGCTGGGCCTGTCCGGTTATGAAATGGAAGCTATCCTGCGCCGGGAGTACAGGATCCAGGTGGAGCTTTCCGACCTCTATAACGTCCTGTTGCTGATATCTATTGGTGACGATTGGGAAACAGGGGCGCAGCTGGTAGCGGCTTTTAAGGATATCGCCGCGAAGCGGGCGCATAAAAATGTCGTTCGTTTCTGCCCGCCCCTGCCGGCCATCCCGCCGATGGCTGTACTGCCGCGGGCGGCTTTCTACAGCCAGGTACGCAGCCTGGAACTGGAGGATGCTGAGGGAGAGATCAGCGCCGAGGCCATTACCGCCTACCCGCCCGGTATCCCCCTGATCTGCCCGGGGGAGATCGTTACCCGGGAAGTTATCAACTACGTCAACCTGCTGAAAAAGGAAAAGGCCGACCTGCAGGGTCCGGAAGACCCGGAGTTGGAATATATCCGCGTCCTCAAAGATACGGTGAGTATTGTCGAACACGATAAAGCGGGTCGGTCGGAACTGGCTTAAAGGGGTGAGGAAATCCATGCTTCTTTGTAACTGCTCAGCCTGCCTGGCGGTCAGCCTGATAGCAATAGCCCGGAAACCTGTATATGGCTGAACGGGTTTGTGATCCTGACGGCAGGTAGCGCTAATGCTGCTTAGAGAAGGTAGCCTGAGCAGTTACGCTTCTTTTAAAGAATCGGCCGGCCAGATTGTTTCTGCCGGGGTGGCGCTGGTTTTTGCGGTGCCGGTGGTGTCGGCCGGCAATAATTAAACATTGACTTCGTAAAACACGTGTTCTATACTTGGATATAGATAATTAAGCAGCAGGTTAAGCATGGAGCTTCAGGTAGCCAGGAGGTGAAAGAGAATGGTTTATGGCCTGGTAATTCTCGCAGGCGCAGTGCTGGCGCTGGGCTATTACCTCTACCGCCAGCAAAAGGACCCGGGATACAATATCTTTCCCCATAACCAGCAAAATAGATAATCCGCGGATAATCCCCGGGCTGGCCCGGCCGCCGGGGAGAGGTGGCAATTGTTCCTTCAGCAGGGCGATAGCACCTTCGCCATGAGGGGGCCGGCCCAGTCACCAGGGGATTGTAACTACAACGAACCCCCCCGGGGGGTTTTTATGTCGTCGGCCGCTGGTGAGCTTTAGCACAGGGTAGCCGCGGCGAAAACCACCTCCAAAGAGGTGGTTTTTTATATCCTGACCATGGGGGAGCTTTTGTACAAGACACTCTTGCCACCAGGCGGCACTATCAGAAGGATGAAAACGCCAGCGTGGCACACTTCAATCCGCATTCGGCACAGCCGTCCAGCACTCAATAAGCAATTCAAGGCTTGTTTAACGTAACCTGAGCATGGGTACGTACTTCTCAGGAATTGATTGAGCCAGGGTTGAGTGCTGGGCCTCTCACCTCTCACCTCTCACCTCCCGCATCCATTTCCGTTAGACTACCTGCATCAGCTGCACGTGGCGGAAGAAGTTGCATTTATCTTCTCTGAGGAGGATAAAAGGTTGGACGATTATACGGGGGATGAAAAATAAGAGAGTGGCCGGCCCGGGGAGGATTTTATATACATGGTGTCGAAATAAGGGCCTGGCGGGAAAAGGAGAGTGCCGGTAGTGCGCAAAATTGCGGTTAATGATTTAAAACCGGGGATGGTGGTGGCCCGGGCTATTTATAATGCCGAAGGGCAGGTGTTGCTCAATAAAGGAGCAGTCTTAAAACCCACTTACATCATACATTTACAAGAACTGGGTATACCAGCCGTTTATATACGCGATGCAATGGTGGGTGATCTGGAAGTAGATGATATTGTCTCCGAGCAGACGCGGCTGGAGGCCGTCAAGACCATGAAGGAGCTTCTTGGCGGGCGGACCGACCGCGAGGCGGCCCACGTACCCCTGCTCATTAACTCGGACCGTATCCAGAGGGTAGTCGTCAAGATCATAGATGATCTTCTGGAACGCAAAGAACTCATGCTTAATCTAATCGATATCCGCGCCCTGGATGATTATACCTTCGCCCACTCGGTCAATGTCTGTATCCTGGCCCTGGTAACGGGTTTGACCCTGCGTTTCAGCCGCCGGGACCTGCTGCACCTGGGGGTGGGGGCGCTGCTGCACGATGTCGGCAAGACCTGTGTACCCCTGCATATTCTTAATAAACCCGGCAAGCTGACTATGGAGGAATATGAACTGGTCTGCCGCCATACCCAGTATGGTTTTGATATCCTCCGCATGCAAAAGGAAGTCAGCCTGGTTTCGGCGCGGGTAGCCCTGGAGCACCATGAACGCTACAACGGCAGCGGTTACCCGCGCGGCTTGAAGGGCGAAGAGATCCACCCCTTCGCCCGCATTACCGGCGTAGTCGACGTATACGATGCCCTCACCGCCGATCGGGTGTACCGCCGCGCCTACCCGCCCTGTGAGGCCTACGAAATGCTGGCCGGGGCTGGCAATTATACCCATGATTATAAAATAGTCAAGGCCTTTTTAACCAATGTGGCCGCTTACCCGGCGGGCACCATGGTGCGGCTGAATAACGGTGCCATCGGCGTGGTAACCGGGACGGCCCGGGGGCACTCCCACCAGCCGCAGGTACGCTTGCTTTTCCATCCCTCCGGTGAACCCTGTCGTGAGCCCTATGACCTTGATCTGGCAACAAATCTCGATTATTATGTTGACTCCATCCTGCCGGCGGGAACCATAGCAACAGCAGAGGAAGGTTATAAAGTCGCCGAAGATGACAAAAGGGATTACAGGGTGTATAATTTAGGTGAAAGGCCCGATTCGTAGCGATACCCACCTCCCCCATCTCATATACGGAGGAACCATTCATGGCGGCATACCGCCGCAACGACGGGAGGAATGAGAGCAGGCAGGCTTTAATCTGAAACCGGCGCAGCCGGTTTCTACGAGCTCTCACATCACACCTCTCACATCTCACATCTCATATACGAAGGGGTTGGACTCATGCCGACTTATGATTTCAAATGCCGGTCCTGCGGCCACCTGTTCAGCCAGATGGCAGCCATTAAAGATAAAGATAAGGTGCGTTGCCCGCAATGCGGGGGTGAAGTCAGCCAGCGCTTTACGGGGTTTCTTTATACTCGTAAAGGAGAACCAGGGGCAGCGTCATCCGGCAGCAGTTGCAGCAGTGGCAATTGCGGCAGCTGCAGCGGTTGCCATTAAAAAGCCCCTGACCAGGGGCGAGATTGTCGAGCCGGGACAGAGCCCGGGTTTTTACTTTTTCTTTAAGGCCATCAAGAAAATATCCTGGTTGCCGGCAGCATTAATCAGCTTTTCAGTTTCCTGGAGGCGTTTGACCTGATCTTCAGTCAAGGGTGCGGGCGCCAATTCATCCAGTCTGGGCATCAAAACGACTCCTTTCTACCTTTTGATTTTAGTATGCTATCAGGAATATTGATTTATGACTGCTCGCAGCAGGCATCTTTTGGGTGATATGATGCTCGGTAATCCTGGATTGCAGTGCAACCTTTCCCCCTTAACCAATACTTAATCTTCGTGTCAAGAAAAATCCTTGACACCCGGTTGACGGTTATTTATACTGAAACATAAACATATTTTGCGGCAACTGTCGCGCCGGCCTTGAGAATTACCACCGACCGGAAGACGAGGAGGAAGAAAAAGCGTGGGGCTGATTATTTATCTTGACGGGAAGTACGTGGATGAAGAAGAGGCCAGGCTATCGGTATTCGACCATGGCCTGCTCTATGGCGACGGCGTCTTTGAAGGCATACGCGCCTATCACGGTCGGGTTTTTCGCTTAAAGGGCCATATTGATCGCCTGTACGAATCCGCCCGCTCGATTAACCTTGATCCGGGTTTAAGCCGCGCGGAGATGACGCAGGTCGTCCTGGAGACCTGCCGGCGTAATAACCTGGGCGATATCTATATCCGCCTGGTAATAACCAGGGGCAAAGGCGACCTGGGCCTGGACCCCCGCAATTGTCCGCAGCCCTCCATTTTCTGTATTGCGGCGGCTATTGAACTCTACCCGGCGGAGCTTTACGAAAAAGGTCTGGAATTGGTGACCCTGGGCACCCGCCGTAACGCCCCCGACACCCTGGACCCGCGGATTAAATCTTTGAACTACCTTAATAATATCATCGCCAAAATGGAGGCTGCCCGCGCCGGCGCCCCGGAAGGCCTGTTCCTCAACAGGGATGGCTACGTGGCTGAAGCCACCGGGGACAACATTTTTATCGTCAAGAACGGCCAGCTGATCACCCCGCCGCCCTTTGTCGGCCTGCTGGAGGGCATTACCCGCAACGCCGTCATGGAGCTGGCGGCCGCGGCCGGTATCCCGGTGTACGAAAAGGTTTTTACCCGTCATGACGTATATATCGCCGACGAATGCTTCCTTACCGGTACGGCGGCCGAGGTTATCCCGGTGGTCAA
>DFYS01000162.1 GCA_002383405.1 Moorella sp. UBA4076 | reverse complement strand
GTTTTCAGAGTATTGACGCGGATAACTGCCGGCGGCGGTTCATTATCCGCCTGGCAGAGGGCCCGGGTCTCGTCATAGCCAAACTGCGCCAGCCATTGCTCGACCAGCCAGCGGGGATGGTAATAGCGCCGGGCAAGATAGCCGGCCGGGTCGACCGCTGCGTCCGGATAAGGCAGATTGTCTTTGCGACGCTCCAGGTTGCGCAGGACGCCGTTGACCAGGGAGGCGGTACCCCGGTGGCCGTATTTTTTCACCAGCTCTACTGTTTCATAGATGGCCGCCCGCGCCGGTATGCGGGGTATATACAGCAGCTGCGCCCCGCCCAGGCGCAGGAGGCAACGCACCGCAGGCGGCAGCTTGGCCAGGGGGTATTTTAAAAAAAGGCCCAGGCACCAGTCCAGGGTCTGCCAGGCCTTGATAGTACTGTATGCCAGCTCGGTGGCCAGGGTACGTTCACGCGCCTCCAGGCGGGCAGAACGCAGGATCTCGTCCAGGGCCAGGCTGGCGAAGGCCCCTTCCTCGGTTACCCGGTAAATGACCTGCAGCGCCGCCTCCCGCGCCGAAGCAGCCGGCCTGATTCGCACTTTAATAGTGCCTCCTTTGCCTCCGTCTCACTTTTAAAAATAGCGTCCTGCCGACAGGCGATGGTGCGCGGACTAACGGCCGCGCCGGCCCGAAATGAGCCTCGTCCTTCTGAACTACGCTTAAGATGCGCCCTCAAGCAAACCTGCTGCCCCACCCCGCCCATAATATCAACAACCCCATCCTTCTGCTGGCGCCGGGGCGACATAAACGTCTATCATGCCCGTTCCCCCGGCTGTTGCTTTTGCCTGCCCGGCAGGCTAAACGCTGCTGCCGACTTCCAGCTCCTTGCGGCTTGGCCGCGGCTGTTCAGCAGTTTTCTCGTACAGGAAAAAACGGATGGCCTCTTCCACCTGTTCGAGATTGACCTGGGTATCGAGGCAGGGACCGTGGGGCCGGGAATTCAGGACCCCCAGGACCGGCAGGGGCTGCGTATCCTGGATGCCGCTGGTTAAATCGCGCTCGCAGGCAATGGCGATCACCGCCCGCGGCCGGTACTGTTTAACAAAGTGCCGCGCCAGGGTGCCGCCGGTAGCTACCGCCAGGCGGACATTATATTTCGCAGCCAGGGCGTGGAGGGAATCAATGGGGCAACGGCCGCAGCGACGGCAGTTATAGACGTCGATGGTGATCTTGTGGGGGCAGCCGCTCCACTGCAGGCAATGGGGTGCCAGGAGGAGGACCTGCTCGGGTTTTACGCGTTGGTTCTGCAGGCGCACCAGCTGGTTATTCAGTTCGATAAAGGAAGCCTTGATGGTTTCTTTTTTCAATCCCAAACGGCGGCCCAGGGCCAGGGCAACCGGAAAAAGGGTGTTGACGGCTATCATCCCCAGGTGCAGGAACAGGGGCCGGCTGCGCTCCTGCCAGATGATCAGTGCCAGCCCGGCAATCCCCAGGGCAATGATGAAAAAAAGAACCGCCAGGGTCAAAAGGCCCAGGGCCAGCAGCAGCCGGTTGAAAAGGTTACTGCGGTGGACCAGGAGAAACCAGCCGCCGGCCAGCAGCGCGGTGATAAAAAGCAGGCTTAAGCTCAAGAGGCCCAGGAAAAGGCGCTTCTTGATCCGGTTTCCCGGGTCGGAAGGGAGCAGGTTCTTGCCAGTCATTCCAGCACCTCCCCGATGGTCAGGGGGTAACCGCGCTGGTAGGCACCGGCCGGCATTGTCCTTTTCCCCTGGGGCTGGACGGTGGTAATTAACAACCGGCCTTTTCCTGTCTGGACGATAAACCCTTCTGCCGTTAAATCTACCACCCGGCCGGGGGTTCCGGTCGAAGCAGTATCAACAATCCTGGCCGCATATATCTTCAGCCGTTCGCCGGAGCGCCGGGTATAGGCTCCCGGCCAGGGGTTCAGGCCGCGGATCAGGTTATAGATATTTGCAGCCGGTTGCCCCCAGTCAATCCTTTCTTCTTCAGGCCGCAGCGGTGGGGCATAGGTGACCAGGGCCTCTTCCTGGGGCCGGCGGGGGGCGCGGCCTTCAGCGACCAGGTCCAGGGTATGTACCAGGAGAGCCGCCCCCAGGGCAGCCAGCCGGTCGTGGATGGTTCCGGTGGCGGCCTCAGGCTCAATAGCTAGCTTCTCCTGGAGGATGATGTCACCGGCATCAAGCTGCGGCGCTATCCACATGGTGGTAACCCCTGTTTCCTGCTCGCCATTGATGACCGCCCGGTGGATGGGAGCCGCCCCCCGGTAACGGGGTAAAAGGGAGGCGTGCAGGTTGATGCAGCCCCGCCGCGGCAGGGTCAGGATCTCGCCGGGCAGGATGCGGCCAAAGGCGACGACGGCAATGACTTCCGGCTGCCATTGGCGCAGCCAGTTGAGAAAGACGGGGTCCTTCATGGCAGCCGGCTGCATCACCGGCAGGCCGGCGGCCAGAGCCGCTTCTTTGACCGGCGGCGGCTGGAGTTTCTTCCCCCTCCCGCGGGGACGGTCGGGCTGGGTAACCACCGCAGCGACGCTATGCGAGGACTGCAGCAGGGCCGTCAGAGACGGTACGGCGAAATCCGGAGTCCCCATAAAGACAAGGCGCATGGCTATTTAGCCTCCAGCCAGCGGGTCACCTTATCGATAAAAAGCACCCCGTCCAGGTGGTCGACCTCGTGCTGCAGGGCGCGGGCGAGGAGGTCTTCGGCGTAGATCTCCTTTTCCCGGCCATGCCGGTCCAGACCCCGGACCGTTACCGCCTTCGCCCGCGGCACCTCCCCCTGGACGCCGGGAACGCTCAGGCACCCTTCCGGTCCAACCTGTTTCCCCCGGGCGGCCACTATTTCCGGGTTTACCAGCTCGATTAAACCCTCGCCGACATCGACGACTATCACCCGCTTCAAGACCCCAATCTGGGGCGCCGCCAGGCCTACCCCCGGAGCGTCATACATAGTATCGGCCAGGTTATCCAGCAGCTTGCATGTGCTGGCGTTGATCTTTTTTACCGGCCGCGCTTGCTCGCGCAAGATGGGGTCAGGGTGGATTAAAATCTGGTGGATAGCCAAGCTCTTCCATCCTCCTCCGAAAATAGACTTCTGCTAAAACTGTGCGCCTGCTCCTGAAAGAGGGGCAGTTTGCCTTCGAGCGCTACTTCCCGCCTTATACTTGCCCGGCACTCAATCCTGCCCAGCACTCAATCTTTGTTTGTTTAACTGCTGGTATAACACCAGCGTGCCGGTTTCTCTACCTAAACCGGCATAGCCTTAAACCAAAATCCTGCCGCGATATCTTCTTTCCACTTTGCGAAGATGNNAGGGCCTACATCGATTATCATCCGGACATCATGGCGGTTGCGATAAGGGGCCAGGACGCCGGCCAGATAGTTTTTATAGCGTGACCAGGCGTTAATCTTCAGGATCAACTGCCAGCGATAACTGTCTTTGAGCCGCGGCGGGTAGCCCGGCGCCGGCCCCAGCACCTGGACCCGGTGCTCTTTAACCTGAAGCAGCCCGGCTACTTTATGGGCGGTTTCGATTACGCGGGCTTCCTCCATGCCGGTAAAACCCAGGCGCACCAGTTTAACAAAGGGGGGGTAGCCCAGGTCGCGCCGCCTGGCGATCTCCTGTTCATAAAACCGCTGGTAATCCTGGCTGGCTGCCAGCACAATGGCCGGGTCCGCAGGGTTATATGTCTGGACGATTACTTCACCGCCGCCATGCCGGCGGCCGGCGCGCCCGGCCACCTGGGTCAGCAGCTGGAAGGTACGCTCGCGGGCGCGAAAATCGGGCTGGTACAGGGACAAATCAGCATTGACGACCCCGACCAGGCTGACCCCGGGAAAATCCATGCCTTTGGTAATGGTCTGGGTACCGATGAGGATATCAGCCTGCCCGGTGGTAAAGGCCCGGTAGATCCTTTCCCACTGGCCTTTCCGGGCCGTAGTATCCCTGTCGGCGCGCAAAATCCGCGCCCCGGGCCAGAGGGTAACGACCTCTTCCTCCACCCGCTGGGTACCGGAGCCCAGCTGCACCATGCCGCCGCCGCACTCCGGGCAAGCGGTTGCCGCCCTGGCCACGTAGCCGCAGTAGTGACAGCGCAGGCTGCCGTCATGGTGATAGGTCAGAGCTACAGCGCAGTGCCGGCATAAAGGGACGTAGCCGCAGGAGCGGCAAAGGACGTGGGGCGCATAGCCCCGCCGGTTTAAAAAGAGGATGGCCTGCTGCCCGCTGGCCAGGATGGCGGTTATCCCCTGCTGCAGGCGGCGGCTCAGGATACCCTGGTGACCGGCGCGGAATTCAGCCCGCAGGTCGACAATCTCCACCTGCGGCAGGTTGGCGTTACCGGCCCGGTCAGGCAGTTGCAACAGCTTTATTTTGCCCTGGCGCGCCAGGTAAAAACTCTCCGTACTGGGAGTGGCGCTCCCCAGGACGACCACCGCTCCCTCCATACGGCCGCGTTTGATGGCGACCTCGCGGGCGTCATAGCGCGGGGTGCTGTCCTGCTTGTAACTGCCGGCGTGTTCTTCGTCAACGACAATCAGCCCCAGGCGCGGCAAGGGGGTAAAAAGGGCGGCGCGGCTGCCGGTAACAACTGCGATCTCCCCGTGCCGCGCCTGCTCCCAGACACTGAAGCGGGCGCCGGCGGCCAGGTCTCCCCGGACAACGGCCACCCCGGCCCCGAACCTTTGCTGCAAGCGGGCCAGTATCTGCGGGATCAGAGAGTGCTCCGGGACCAGGAACAGGACCTGATAGCCCCTGGCCAGAGCCTCCCCGGCACAGCGCAGGTAGACCTCCGTTTTCCCGCTGCCGGTAACGCCGTGGAGCAAAAAGACCTCACTGCGCCCCAGAGCGGCATTGATCGCCGCTGCTGCTTCTTCCTGGGCGGTGTTGAGCTCGATTGGCGGGGATAACTCTCCACTTGAGGCGAGCACCGGGGGGGCAAGGGCAACCAGGCCCTGTTCCTCCAGGCGGTGCAGGGCCGTATACCCTCCCCGGCCGGCCAGGCTGGCGGCCGGCTGCGGCCCGCCGGCCAGGAGTTCCTTCAGGATGGCGGCCTGGCGCGGCGCCTTTTTGTCCAGAGTCGCTACGGCCGCAGCAGCCTCTTCCCGGGCCGTCACCCAGGCAGGTCGCCGCTCCCGCGGTGCTTCCTCCCAGGCCCATTCTTCCTGAATAAGGCCATGGGACTTTAAAGCCGCCAGCGCCACAGCCAGCTCACGCCGGCGGCCCAGGTGCTGCAGCTGCCCTTCCCCGGCTATGCCGTGCCCGGCCAGGTAGGTGGCGACGGCGCCTGCCGGCGCTAGTAAGCAGGCGGCCAGGCTTAAAGCTCCTTCCGTTTCGGCCCCGGTTGCGGGCAGCCAGCACCACTGGCGTTCCAGGCGCCGGGTGGTTGCCGGCGGCAGCAGGACGTTCATGGCCAGGGTCCGGGAGCAGAGGTAACGCTCCTCCAGGTAGCGTCCCAGGGCAATCATTGCCGGCGGCAGGAAGTCCCGGTCCAGGACCGCTTTAATGGCTTTCAGCCCCTCCCGGCGGGTTTGATCGGCTCGGCCCACTACCAGAGCCGTGGCCGGTTTCTTCCCCACCGTAACCAGGACCAGCGACCCCTCCTGGATGCCGGCTTGCAGTTCCGGCGGCACGACGTAGGTCAGCGTCCTATCGATAGCAGCAGGGGCCGAGTTGATGGCCACTTCGACTAGCATTTTATCAACCCGGCCCCCTCCTGGTTATCTATCCACAGGTGTACTATCGCCGGCCGGGACAGGTGTTCATTGGTCCGCGGCGGCATGGTTAACCTATCCATAGCCGTATTATAGCAAACTTTACCCCGGTAGTGAAAGTAGGGCCGGCCAAAAGGCTAAAAAAGTCCCGTCCGATGGGCTTCGCGCAGCTGCTTGTTATCGATCTTGCCGGTCACGATTTTCGGCAAGGAAAATCTAAGCTATCATTTTGCCGGGTCGGACCCCATTTACTGCGCCAGGGGGGGTAATTCGCCCTGCAGCGCGGCAAGCAACTCTCCACCGCCGTCCTGGGGCCCTGTTTTTCTACTTCCACAGACGCACCAGAAAGCGTTCCTCCATTTCCACCAGGTCCGGCTCAGTACCATTGTGCTCGCGCATACCCTTAATCACTTTGCGCGAGATGCCCATACCGAGGCGCTCCAGATAGCCATTGTCACGCATAACATCCACCAGGAGCTGATTTCGCGAGGCACGGATGCCATAACGCATCCGCTCAGGAGTAACACCGTTGGGCAGCCGCCCGGGTGAGATAATCTCCAGGCGATCCTGGTATATCGCCAGTTCGATATCGCTGCTTGAAAGCAGGTAATCTCTGTGCACCAAAGCGTTCACAACCACCTCGCGCACTACTTCTACCGGGTAAGCCGGCCGTTCCACCCGCCGGATCCCGTCTTCCAGGTAAGCTTCCACCGGCGTGTTGCGCCGTACAAAGTGTACCGTCTCTTCCACCAGCCCGTTTTCCACCAGCCCCACCTCACTGGTCAGGGGCAGCATCGGACCGCGTAACGAGGCACGTTCGATGGTCGCCAGGTCTCTCTCCAATCCCGGAAAAGCTACTGCGTCTATCCCGGCCTGGGGAAGGAAGCGGCGGGGGGATTTGCTAAACAACAGCAGCCCCCCCACCGTCACTGCCGGCCCAAGATCTGTTTCGGCCATGATTTCCGTATTCACCAGGAGCGTTGTCCATGCCCTTGCGTCGTTGATGTCCGGTGTTTCCTGGCCGCGGATCCGTCCAAAATAATCACGTAGTCGGCGCAGGTCAAGGTCTTGCAGGTCCGTGCCTTGAACCGGCCGTATCTCTACGCGAAAGCCACCCCGCTGCTGGAAGAGTCGTTCCAGCTCCTCGGGGGAGGCTTCCCTGCTTTGCGAACCAACGCGAATATAATAAGTCCGGTGATGGTTATGCCAGACATGGTGGGCTGTCCACCCCCGGCTGACGCGGACCACAGCTATGTCTTTCCCCGGCTCGACACCCTTCAATACCTCAAAATAGGGAATTAGCTCGGGACGGATCTTGTCGCGGCAGACTGACATCACCCACTCTTCCACCCGTTCCCGGGTGAGGCCCTGAATCTGCCCTCGATCATCCACCCCCAATAAAACCATCCCACCGTCAAAGTTCGCCAGGGCCACCAGCTCTTTGGCCAGGTCTCTGGGCTCCACCCGGTCCAATTTGAACTCTACACCGGAGTTCTCGCCGTTTTGCAGGATTGCAAAAAGCTCTTCCCTGCTCATCACCAAGATTTTCACTCCCTTTCAGCTGCCAGGAATATCCCGCCCCCGACAATACTAATTACCTCTTCTACTTTAACGATAGTTCCGGTCACAGGCTGCAACAGTCAGGGCCACAAAGGTAATGGCGGCTGCCGGTATAATCTGGTGGTCAAGCATTGTTCTATCCACGTCCACACTCTGATCAAGATTAGCATGTCCGTTAAATAACACGCCAAAGCATAGCGCAAACTTACTCTGGAGGTATAATTCGCCATACGGCGGCGTAATCCTGCTCTTCATAGCAATTAAGATGCACTGCACCAGGCAAAGGCAAAGGGTGCCAGCGGTAACCGGGGTGAAACAGCAGATCATTTTAATGGTTGTAGTCTTTCCGGCGCCGTTGGGTCCCAGGAAACCAAAACACTCCCCCGGCCGGACCGTAAAGTCGATCCCTTTTACGGCCGTAAACCCGTTATACTTTTTCGTTAGGCCCTGGGCGCGGACAATCTCGGTCATGGTACGCTCCCCTACAAAAATACCCCGATACCTCGGGGTAGGATCTGGCAATATTATAAAACATACGGGCCGCCTTTAGCAAGATTTAACTGGGGCGAGCCAGGGCCACGTCAAAGTCAGATTTGATCAAGAGATAGCAGGCAATCAAAAATAAAACTGGCTTTTTCTTTTATGGGCTGTTAAAATGTATGAGTAAAACATTTTCCGGTCCATAAAGGAGCTTGATATGCCAGCGCAGCCCGAACTGCAAACTTTAACTGTACGCCCCATAAAGCCGCATGAAGAGGCGCGATGGAACCACCTTATGGCAAGGCATCATTATTTAGGCTTTCGCCAATTAGTGGGAGAATCCATCAAATATGTAGCTGAACTGGAACAGCAATGGGTAGCCCTTCTAGGAGTCCGATGCCGAACTGAACACTGTACACCTGGAGCGCTCCGAATTCCATAGTGATTGGAATTACGCTATACACCCTCAAGAGCAGTTATGAGTTATTCCGTTACGGATCCTTAGCTTCATAAGAATATTAGTAACTGCTCAGCCTGCCTGGCGGTCGTCTTGATAGCAAGCCGGGAAAGCTGATATGATGGCTGGACGGGTTCGTGATACCGACGGCAGGCAGCGCCAGGGTGGCTTTTAGAATAGTGGTGGCCTGAGCAGTTACGAATATTATAGCATAAAGTCGTATATATGCCTATATTTTATTTAGCTATTCCTCACCCTGCCCACACATTCATGTTCCTTAACCCCGGGTCTTTAATCTTCTTTTGAATGACCGGGCCGTGATTCAAGAGAAAGTCGCTTGTTGAGTCACTCAACCCCTGCCGTGTGAATTCTGCAATCATCGCCGCGCAAATCTCTTCAATCAAGTTGTTTTTTTGCAAGTAGTCATTTTCATTAATCAGTTCATTTAATTTCTCATAAACAAATCTGCCCAGTACTGGCAGCTCCTTTACTGCTCTGTGCATCCATTTAAAAAAAGGTGTATATTTATTATTTAAGAGAAAGGTTAACAAAATAACATCAGCACAGAATTTTGCCTCGGCGTAAAGAGCAGCTACATATTCTTTTCTTTTTACGCAGCGCAGAAAGTTGTACTGGCCGAACTGCGCGATAGTCATACAGCGCGAGGCTATTTTCTTCAGCCTTACGTCTTCGGGATAAAATTCCAAAAGCCTGCTCCGGAAGGCGGTAAATTCCCCTAAAGGATCGTAAAATATCTTCCCGTTGGTGCATGCGGCCAGGTTGTTTTCGGGGATGAAAAGCCATTCCTTAAGGGTCAGCGGGGGACGGTCAAGCCCAATAAAACCTCTGTAAAACTGGCCAACTTCAAATACGCCCACTCTCCCCTGGCCCCACTGGCTGACCTTGCGCCGATACCCTTTAAAGAATTGGGGAAGCCTTTCGTATTCTTGCTGAAGCTCCCGCCCGATTAATGCGTAGTCATCGCTGGTTAACCAGAGGCAAAAGGAAGGACCCCAGTCGTGGTCCCTGGAAATCTCATCGTCGAAGCCATAACACTCCGAACCATCTCCCACCAGTCCGGCAGCAATTCTGTGCTTATATTTGGAAAACTTTTCAAAGAGGACCGGCGCACCGTATGTTTTAAAATAGTCTTCAGCCAGTTCCAGCCCTTTCATCAGACTTCCTCCTCTTTGTTTTTCCGCCGGTACCAGCTAATAACCCCGGGCAGCCGGGACTTCTGTCGCTGGCAGATTGGTAACGAAGCAGGTGAGGCCATGTAATCGCTGTTCTTTTTGTCGTTCTTCTTCTTTAACGATATTGTATATTTTTGGTATTAATGGTTACAGATGTTATTATGGGTGCCCTATAATTTTTCTATTCACGTCCACATTCTGATCAAGATTAGCGTAAAAAATAAATTTTCATTCCTATTTGCGTCGCCGGCAGCAGGCGGCGAAATGAAGGTTAGCATGTCCGTTAAATAACACGCCAAAGCATAGCGCAAACTTACTCTGGAGGTATAATTCGCCATACGGCGGCGTAATCCTGCTCTTCATAGCAATTAACATGCACCAGGTAATTAACCGTGTTTATCCCACTCGTTTAAAACTCCGGTTCGCGTCCATTTAGTATCAGCCAGTACGCCGTAAACCCGTTATACTTTTTCGTTAGGCCCTGGGCGCGGACAATCTCGGTCATGGTACGCTCCCCTACAAAAATACCCCGATACCTCGGGGTAGGATCTGGCAATATTATAAAACATACGGGCCGCCTTTAGCAAGGTTTAACAGGGGCGAGCTTTTTTTTAAATTATCGCCGGGGTGCTGCTATCCTGTTTACCAGGCTTCCTATTCCTTCCACCCGGATTTCTATGGTATCGCCGGCCTGCATAGGACCTACGCCTTCCGGCGTACCGGTCATAATTATGTCCCCTGGTAACA
>DFYS01000159.1:2097-5120 GCA_002383405.1 Moorella sp. UBA4076 | reverse complement strand
TTAACCCGGGTGGATGTCTTCTTCTGCAACGCTTCGCGGTACATATCCTCATATTGACTGGCGGAAGCGTTCCAGGAAAAGTCGGCGTTCATACCCCGCTGCACCAGGTTGTGCCATTCCCCCGGTTGATTGCGATAGACCTGGAGGGCACGGTTGATGGTGTCCAGGAGCGCCTGGGGCTGGTAATCGTGGAAGGAAAAGCCGTTACTGGCCCCCGGATACTGGTGGAAATCCTTGATGGTATCCTCCAGGCCGCCGGTGGCCCGGACCACCGGTACGGTGCCGTAGCGCAGGCTGATCATCTGGCCCAGGCCGCAGGGCTCGAAGCGGGAAGGCATGAGGAACAGGTCGCAGCCGGCATAGATGTGCTGGGCCAGCACCGGGTCGAAGCCGATTTTGACTGCCATTTTATCACGGTACTTGACCTTGTAACGGGAGAAGAGCTGCTGGTAGTGGTCCTCGCCGCTGCCCAGGAGGACGAACTGCAGGTCCTGCTGCAGCAGGGGGTCGAGGATGGCCGCCAGGAGGTCGAGGCCCTTCTGGTTTACCAGGCGGGAAATGAGGCCCAGGAGCGGGACATCCTTTGCCGGCAGTTCCATTTCCCTTTGCAGGGCGGCCTTGTTCTCTTTTTTTTTCTCCAGGTGGGCGGCGTCATAGTTGACGGCCAGGCGGCGGTCGCTGGCCGGATCGAATTCCTGGTTGTCAATACCGTTTAGAATCCCTCGTAGGTCGGAGGCGCGTTTCCTCAGCAGGCCGTCCAGGCGCTCGCCGCATTCGGGGGTCTGGATTTCCAGGGCGTATTTCTTGCTGACGGTGTTAATTAAATCGGCGTAGAGGATGCCGGCCTTCATGAAGCTAATCTGGCCGTAAAACTCCAGGCGTTCAGGAGTAAAAAATTCCTCCCCCAGGGCCATAATCTTCAAGACACTGCGGGGAAAGGTACCCTGGTACTGAAGGTTATGGATGGTGTAAATAGTGGCTGTCCGGTGATAGAAGGGGTTATCTTCGTGCTTGACCTCGAGGAAGAGGGGTATAGGGCCTGTTTGCCAGTCATTGCAGTGGATGATATCCGGCTGGAACTCCAGCCAGGGCAGCATGGAGAGGACGGCTTTGCAGAAAAAATTAAAGCGGGCGGCGTCGTCAGCATAGCCATACATAGCGTCCCGGCGGAAGAATTTATAGTTGTCAATGAGGTATACTGGTACCGCTGGCTCTCCTTCCAGCCTTGTCTGGCGGATAATGGCCGTCTCCAGGCTGCCGTCCATCTCTACCGGCAGGTCGGTGAGGTAGTCGACGTTTTTGATTTGACGGTAGCGGGGCATAGCCACCCGCACCTGGTGGCCGCGAGCGGCCAGGGCTTTCGGCAGGCTGCCGGCCACGTCGGCCAGGCCGCCGGTCTTGGCCAGGGGCGCTACTTCGGGCGAAACCAGCAGGACCTTCAAAGACTCGGACATGGTGCTTCTTCCTCCTGTATGCGAAGTGAGCGGAACATTATCGTCTGTGGTTAGCTTGCGCCGGACTTTTCCGGCACCGTCCGAACTTTGTTCAGATACTGGGCGGCGATCTCCGGCGGGGTGGGGTTGATGTACATATCCGTCCCCCATTCAAAACCGGCCACGATGGTTAAATGAGGCAGGAGTTCAAAATGCCAGTGGTAAAGGGGCTCTTGCTGGTGCAAGGGTGCCGTATGCAGGATCAGGTTAAAGGGCGGGTCAGCGGCCGCTGCCCTTAACCGGCTCAAGCTATCCTGGAGGATAGCGGCCAGCTGCTCCAGTTGTTCGTCGTCACAGGCGCCGAAACCGGCCTGGTGCCGTCGGGGCAGGATCCACATTTCCATGGGGAAACGGGAGGCAAAGGGACAGAAGGCCAGGAATTCTTTATTGAAGGCAACCACCCGGGCACCTGTTGCCAGTTCCGTTTCGATAATGTCGCATAAAAGGCAGCTTTCCTTGGCCTCCATGTAGGCGCTAATCCGGGCCATTTCTTCGCTGACGGCGGCCGGTACCAGAGGGGTGGCAATCAGCTGGCTGTGGGNNAGCTCCGGATTTCGCTCCAGCTGCAGGTAACGCTGGCGCCAGGCCTTGAGGACCTGGACGGCATGCTCGGGCGCCAGGTCGGCAAAAAAGGTATTGTGATCCGGCCCTTCAATAATCACCTCGTGGGCACCGACACCGGCCATGGTCCGATATAGCCCCCTGGTTTCAGTAGTTGCTTCTCCCGGCCCGGCCAGGGCGGCAAACTTGTTGGGCACTACCCGCACCTGCCAGCCGGGGGTATCGGGCGCGGTGCCCTCGGCTCGAAAGGCGAGCACCTCCGGCGGTGTTTCCTGCTCGTGGCCGGGGCAGAAAGGGCAGTTGGCGCTGCCTTTGCGTTCGTTAGGGGGGGACTTGAAGTCCGACGGCCGTTTAGCGCGTTCGGTGGCGATGACCACCCAGCGCTGGCTCACCGGGTCCTGGCGTAATTCAGGCATAATAGAACCTCCAGAGAAGATAATCATGGCGTTAAGGCGATAGACGCCATGCCACCGGCGAGTCACCAGCAGCAGGATGAAAATGGTAAGCGCTAAACATAGTTGAGTGCGGGGCTGCCACTGACTGCTGTTCGCTACTAGGTTTTATCCATCCGGGGTAAATTATGCGGTAGAGCGGCCTCTATCGGAGTGGGAGGCTGCAATTTTCATAGCCAGGGTTTAATCGTGCCAGCGCTAACGCCCCTGTAACTATTTTGTTATTTTAGTTATCTTATGTCATGGTTATTATTAAATGTGTCTGCGGGAAAATGACTGATGCTAGCATCCATGAAAGGACATAAAAAAACCGGGGGTATCCCGTATTAATTGCAACCAGTACCGCCAGACTAGATAGGGTAAACGCCTGAGCTGCTCATGCAGCACCATCAGAAGGATGAAAATGGCAGTACTGTGTGAGGTTGGGGGGTGGGGCAGGTTCCTGGAGGGCGCATTTGCGCGTAGTTCAGAATAACGAGGCTCCTTTCGGATCAGCGCGGCCACAATTCTTAAGCCC
>DFYS01000159.1:0-2020 GCA_002383405.1 Moorella sp. UBA4076 | reverse complement strand
CCACATCTCACCTCCCACTTCTCACATCTATGTTCAGGGTAGACGCCCATGCCGCCGCGGCGGCACCAGCAGAGGGATGAAAACGGTGAGGTGAAGGGCTTCCAATCTGGAACTGGCAACGCCAGTTCCTGCCAGCCTCCCGCATCTCACCTCCCACTTCCCACATCTATTTTAGAGGTGATCAATGATGCGTATCCTGATGCTTTCCTGGGAATACCCGCCCCAGAGTGTCGGCGGGCTGGCCCGGCATGTGGAGGACCTGGCCGTTTCCCTGGCACGGTTGCGCCATGATGTCCATGTACTTACCATCGGCCGCCCGGGGCAGGCCACCACCAGCCGCGAAAACGGCCTCACCGTCCACCGGGTGGAAGCTTATCCCGTTCAGGCTCCCGACTTTCTCACCTGGGTATTGCAGCTCAACGCCCGCTTCCTGGAAGAGGCGATGATCCTGATGCGTAAATACGGCCCCTTTCAGGTTATCCATGCTCATGACTGGCTGGTGGCCTTTACCGGCCGCGCCCTGAAACATGCCCACCGCCTGCCGCTTATTGCTACCATTCACGCCACTGAGGCCGGCCGCAACCGTGGGCTGTATAATGAGCTGCAGCGTTACATCAACAGCGTTGAATGGTGGCTGACCTATGAAGCCTGGCGGGTTATCGTCTGCAGCCAGCATATGCGCCAGGAAGTACAGGGGTTATTCCAGCTGCCGTCCGATAAAATTACCATTATCCCCAATGGAGTATATAGTAAAAAATTCCTGGTTACTGCTGTTGACCCCGAAGTTCGGAAGCGTTATGCTGCTTCCCACGAAAAGATCATCTTTTTTGTCGGCCGCCTGGTGATCGAAAAGGGAGTCCAGGTCCTGCTGGAAGCCATGCCGCAGGTCCTGGCCGCCTGCCCGGAGGCCAAACTGGTGGTGGCCGGCCAGGGACCGGTGGAAGGCCAGCTCCAGAACCGGGCGCGGGAGCTGGGGATTGCCCATAAAGTGTACTTTGCCGGTTATATTGACGACCGTACCCGCAACCAGCTTTACCGCGCCGCGCGGGTGGCCGTTTTCCCCAGCCTGTACGAGCCCTTCGGTATTGTCGCCCTGGAAGCCATGGCCGCCGGGACGCCGGTGGTGGCCAGCGAGACAGGCGGCCTGGTGGAAATTATCACCCATGGTATTGACGGGATGCGCGCCTGGCCGGGTCATGCCGGCTCCCTGGCCGATAATATCCTGGCGGTCTTAAAGGATAAGGATCTGGCGGAAAGGTTGCAGGTCAACGGCCGCCGCCTGGCAACGGAGGTTTATGACTGGGAAAATATTGCCCGGCGCACGGCTGCTGTCTACCAGGATGTATACAACCAGTACCGGCGCACCCCCTGGCCGGAACGGCCGGCCACTATAGACCGGTTGTGGCGTTTTGCACCCCCGGCGGCGGAAGAGAAGTCCCACGAGCCCCGCGAGCGCCGCGAACAGCCCCTGCCCCTGGGCGGGCGCTACGACCTGGCCCAGCACCGGGCCGCCCTGGTCAACCAGCGGCGCGGGCGAGGGGAGGGGTAAGCGATGGCTTAAGCGTGAAAAAAGGGGGCAGCTGTAATAGCTGCCCCCGGCATTTAAAGAGTTAAATATTGGTTTCGCCTCTCAATTGATGCGTTTGCAGGAAAGAGAAAAAAAGGACAGGCAGGGGAACCGTTCCTTGGGAACTTTTTCCCCGGCCTGTTCGTCTATATCTTTGTAGTGATGCTGAAACAGCCGAACTGTGAAGAGGGGAGGGGGAGTATGAATTGAGGGCCGGCAATTGCGGGCTATGACCCAACGTCCATTATCATATTTTCGGAGGAGCCGTTCATGGGGTGTACCCCAGCGGCGAAGGGGGAAATGAGAGTTAAGCAGGCTCCAATCTGTCCAGCACTAAAACCAAGCAATAAAGGCTTGTTCATACGTAACCTGAGCATCGGTAATAGACTACCCTGAAAATAGCGTTCTGCTTGCGTTACTGTACCTGGGGTGAAGCAGGTTCCCTCCTGGCGC
>DFYS01000012.1:5666-13443 GCA_002383405.1 Moorella sp. UBA4076 | reverse complement strand
CATCAGCTCTGATAAACGCATCGCCCTACCGCCCCTTTAACCACGGCCACACCCTGAGGATCAGGGGCTGCACCAGGGCCACCATCAGGGCGACGACAGCCAGGGGGTCGATTATTAAATCACCAATGGCTATCGTTGCGGGTAAATTAACTTTTAAAAAGTTTACCATCAGCACCAGGGAAAGGTAAATCCCCCCGGCGATAGCCGTCAGCTCGGCCAGGGCCCGCGAAACGGGGCTGGCCGCCGTTTCTTCCAGCGTGCCACGATAGCCGCCCACCTTGACCCGCACGGCCGCTATCAAGAGCAACAGCAACATTATCGCCAGCAATACTGCCAGCATGGCCTTCATCTCCCTTCGCTAAAAGATATGAAAGGAGATGGCTGCTTTATGCTTCCCTGTCCCCCGGGCGACTTCATACCTCTCGCGTAGCGGCATACTCCTTACAACCTGTCAGGCCCTGCTGGCGGTGAAAGTTTTCCTGGTTTTTCGTGAGATACCCCTGGTAGAATTCATCCGCCGAGATGCCGGCTTTCAGGCAGGTGCTGACCAGGAAATGCAGGATGTCGACCAGCTCGCCTTTGATGGCCTCGTGGTCCAGGGGGTGGGGGTTTTTCCACCACTTGAAATTTACCTCTTCCAGCAGCTCCGCCAGCTCGGCGACCATTGCCAGCACCTCTTTCTGGATCCATTCGGCCGGGCTGTATTCCGGCAGCTGCCGCCGCCGCGCCAGGTCGCTGTCGAAGCGTTCCTGGAGGGCAAAGATATGCTCAAGACGGTCCATTCGGTTTCTCCTCCAAAAATAGCGTTATACCAATGTTGGCTTATCAGAGGGTGATGCAAGTTCCCTTCAGGTGCCACTTCTCGCCTTATATTTGTACGAACTCGGCTGGCTTCGGGCACGGCCTTAACCCGACCCTTCGGGTCGAGAAACTTGCGGCCGCGCTGTTCCTCAGCCAGCCTCGTTCTTTTGAACTACGCGCAAATGCGCCCTCCGGGAACCTGCATCACCCCTACCACAATCCAACTTTTTCATGGTTCTCTGGTGACAACGCGCAATGAAAGGTTTATCCCTATATCCCCGCCTGTCGGGCCCGGTCGGGCAGGTCCAGCGGTTCAACCTCCGGCCCCAGGGTGGTCAGCGATAGATACTCCGGCTGGAAGATACGCCGGGCAACAGCCTGGACATCATCTGCGGTAACTTCATTCAGGCGCTCGATTATCTCTTCAGTTGTAATAACGCGGCCGAAGGCGAGCTCCGTCTTGCCCAGGCTGCTCATACGATGGTTGACGCTCTCCTGACCGAGGAGCAGGTTGCCGCGGATCTGATCCCTGGTCCGCTTCAGCTCCAGTCCGGTTACCCCTTCGTTTTTAATCGCTGCCAGCTCTTTAAGAATCAGTTCCACTACCTGGCGGTAATTATCCGGGCTGGTACCGGCATAAACGGTAAATAAACCGCTGTCAAAGAAACCGGCATGGTAGGAATAGACCGAATAGGCCAGCGCCTGCTCTTCGCGGATAAGCTGAAAGAGGCGTGAGCTCAAACCCCCGCCCAGGATATTATTAAGCGCCTGGAGGGTATAAATACCGGCGTCCTCCTGAGATAGACCCGGCACCCCCAGGCAGATCTGCACCTGTTCGGTATCCTTTATATGCACGCTGACGCGGCCCTGGCCCTGCGGCGGGAAGTATTCCCTCTCCCGGCCCGGGCACGCTTGCTCCCCAAAGGCGGCCTGCAGTTTGGCAATCAGCTCGCCGGTGGCAAATCGGCCGGCTGCCGCCAGGACGATATTATTGCTGTTATACTGCTGGCGGTAATAGTTATAGATGCGCTCCCGGTTTAAACCGGTCACCGATTCCGAAGTACCGAGAATGGCCCGGCCCAGGGGATGCCCCGGCCAGATGGTCTGGGCAAAAAGGTCGTGAACCAGCTCGTCCGGAGAATCCTCATACATTTTGATCTCTTCCAGGATGACCTTTTTCTCTTTTTCGATATCCTCATCAGCCAGGCGGGAATTAAAAAACATATCGCTCAAAACATCAATGGCCAGGTCCAGATGTTCCGCCAGAACCCGGCTGTAAAAACAGGTATACTCCTTGGTCGTAAAGGCATTAATTACGCCCCCGACCGCCTCCAGTTCTTCCGCTATTTGCCTGGCTGTCCGCCGGGAGGTTCCCTTAAAAAGCAGGTGTTCCAAAAAATGGGAAACACCCTGATTGGTCGCGCCCTCATGGCGCGAACCGGTACGTACCCATACACCCAGGGCTACGGAATTAACAAAGGGAACCTCTTCCGTCACTACCCGGATGCCATTATCGAGAATACTCTTGTGATACATTCCCTTCCCCCTTAACTCTTTTTCTTTGTTCCGGTTTCGGGACACTCATAGCGCCGCGACGGTACCATAAGTGATGCAAACCCCCTGCTCCCCCGAAAATAGCGTTCTGCTGAAGCAGGATGCTACTGTACCGGGGGTGAAGCAGGTTCCCTTCAGGCGCCACTTCTCGCCTTATACTTGTACGAACTCGGCTGGCTTCGGGCACGGCCAAAACTTAAACCTCCGGCCTTTAGCCTTGCGGCCGCGCTGTTCCTCAGCCAGCCTCATTCTTTTGAACTACGCTTAAGATGCGCCCTCCGGAAACCTACTTCACCCCTCACATAATACTGCCGTTTGCATCCTCTGCCGGTTGCGGCTGGTGGTATGGGCGTCTACCTTTTAAATATCGGCCGGGCGGCGACATCGCGGGCGGCCACCAGAGCGGTACTTGCTACTTCCTGTCCCTGGAATAAAATCTGTACCCGGCCCAGTTCGTCACCCCGGTGTACGGGTGCTTTAACATAAGCGGGCAGGAGGATGCGTTTCTCCAACAACGCGGCCTTGGCCATGGTAACGGTATATCCGACCGTCATTGCCGGCGTTACCGCAACGCTGGTTGTTACCCCGTTTTTAACATAGACCTGCGCCACGGGCTCGCCAGCTGCGGCGGCTTCAGCATAAAGGCTGTTAAAGCCGTAATCCAGGAGGGCACGGGTGTCGGCGTAACGATCGCAGCTCCCCAGCACTACGGCGATGAGCTGGCGTCCCTGCCGGGTGGCCGAGGCCACCAGGCACTGGCCGGCGGCGTCGGTAGTCCCGGTCTTGACCCCGTCGGCACCGGGGTAGGTACCCAGCAGGCGGTTGGTATTGTACAGGTAGCGCCACCCGTCCGGCGCCGGTATCTGGTCGCTAACGGTAGCTACCAGGCGGCGGAAAAGCGAATTGCCCAGGCCATAGCGCGCCATCAGCGCCAGGTCCCGGGCGGTGGTATAGTGACCCGGTGCGGGCAGGCCGTTGGGGTTGACAAAATGGGTGTGATAGGCGCCCAGCTGCCGGGCTTTGCGGTTCATCAACCATGCGAAATCCGCTTCCGTGCCGGCCAGGCTTTCGGCTATGGCTACTGCAGCATCATTGCCGGAATTGATCAACGCCCCCTTGACCAGGTCTATCAGGGGCAATACCTCGCCTGTCTGCAGGTAGATACTTGCTCCCGGAGTGGCGGCGGCATACCTGCTCACCTTGACCGGGGCATCCAGCCGGCCCAGCTCCAGGGCCAGGATAGCCGTCAGGACTTTCGTGGTACTGGCCGGCGGCAGCTCGGCGCCGGCGCGGCGGTCATAGAGCAGCTGCCCGGTCCCCGCCTCCATCAGGACTGCTGCCGTTGCCGTAAGATCTGGTTCAGCGGCCGCCCGCGCCTGTCCCGGCCAGGACAGGCAGGCAATGACCACCAGTAAAAAACAGGCTGGCCTCCGCACAGAGCTTCCTCCCCGGGGAGATTCTTGAACAGAGGTTATTATATCCCGGGAAGGCCGGCCTTATTATGAGATGTGGGAAGTGGGAGGTTGGAGGCGGGAGAGCTGGTGCCGCGCCGGCGGCATGGGCGTCTGCTCAAAGAATCTCCGAGGCGGTTATCAGGGCGTAGCCCCGTGCTTTAAGTTGTTTTAAAAGCTCCGGCATGGCTTTAGTGGTCTGTTGCGTGGGGTGCAGCAGGACGATGGCGCCGTTCTGGCATTTGGGGATTACCGTGGCCAGGATATCATCCGGCTGCGTGTTGGGCAGGTAATCCCCGGTGTTGATGGTCCACATGATGAATTTATAACCAAGGTCCCCGGCGGCGGCCACTACCTGGGGTTTGCTCTCGCCGTAGGGCGGCGAGTAAAGGGTCGGTTTTTTACCGGTAATCCCGACCAGGGTGGCCTCGCCAGCCTGGATATCACGGCGGTTCTCTTCGCGGCTTAAATTATCGGGGTGGGAATGACTCTGGCCGTGGTTGCCGATCTCGTGGCCATCGGCCAGCATCTGCCGTGCCAGGTCCGGGTGCCTGCTGGCCCACTGGCCGGTAGGGAAAAAGGTGGCCTGCGCCCCGGCCTGCTTCAGGGCTGTCAAAATGGCCGGCAGGTGCTCCTCTCCCCAGTCTACGGTAAAGGTAAGCGCCACGGCCTTGCGGCCCGGGTCACCCTGGTAAATGGGCTGGGTCTTCATGGCCGGCACCGCTCCTCCCGTCGCCAGGCGCCAGGCCACCCAGCCAGCGGCGAGGAGCATCGCCGCGGCCAGGATAGCCCCCAGCCGTCGCAACCATTGCCGCCGGTAATAGAACACAAACATTGATCGCACCACCTTTATGGAGTACTGATCAATGTATATGCCCGGAGAACCCCTATCAGAAGGGCTGTTAGGAGCAAGCATACTCCCAAATGCAAACGATCTTCGCCACAGAGGTCCCCAATCAGAAGGGCTGTTAGCGCGGGCGGCGGTTACCGGCAGCGCGTTGACCGCCCTCCCGGCCCGGACGGCGGCCAGGACGGTCCGGCGCTTCACTTCCTGGTTGTTGCAGCGCCTCTTTGCGCGAGAGTTTCAGCCGGCCCTGGGGATCAAAGCCGATGGCCTTCACCAGGATGTGGTCCCCCTCCCGGACTACATCTTCCACCTTTGCCACCCGTTCGTTAGCCAGCTGGGAGATGTGGACCAGGCCCTCTTTGCCGGGCATACCCAGGACGCCGGGGATCACTTCCACAAAGGCGCCGAAATCCATCACCCTGGTCACTTTGCCGTTATATACCTTACCTGTTTCCACATCGCGGGTGAGGGCGTTGATAATCGCCTCCGCCTGCTCCCCTTTGGCTGCGTCGGTAGAGGCAATAAATACGCGGCCGTCGTCTTCGACGTCAATCTCGACGCCCGTCTCTTCAATAATCTTTTTGATTATCTTCCCGCCCGGGCCGATGATATCCCGGATGCGATCCGGATCAACAGTCATGGTTATGATCCGGGGGGCAAAAGGTGACAGCTCCGGCCGCGGCGCCGGGATGGCGGCCAGGATCTTGTCCAGGATAAACAGGCGTCCCTGCCGCGCCTGGGCCAGCGCCCGTTCTAAGATCGCCCGGTCGATGCCGGCAATTTTAATATCCATCTGCAAAGCAGTAATACCGTTTCTGGTGCCGGCGACTTTGAAATCCATATCGCCCAGGGCGTCTTCAACACCCTGGATATCGGTCAAAACAGCAACCCGGTCCTCTTCCTTAACCAGACCCATGGCCACCCCGGCTACCGGTTCTTTAATAGGTACACCGGCGTCCATCAGGGACAGGGTGCTGCCACAGACGCTGCCCATCGAAGTCGAGCCGTTGGAACCCAGCACCTCCGAAACCAGGCGGATGGCATAGGGGAATTCCTTTTCCGGCGGGATCATCGGTTCCAGGGCGCGTTCGGCCAGGGCGCCGTGGCCAATCTCCCGCCGCCCGGGGCCGCGAATGGGTCGGGCCTCGCCGACGCTGTAGGGAGGGAAGTTATAGTGATGCATATAGCGCTTCGATTCGTCCACGCCCAGATCATCCAGGATTTGCTCGTCGCTGATCGGGCCCAGGGTGGTCACTGTCAACACCTGGGTTTCGCCACGGGTAAACAAACCTGAGCCGTGGGTGCGGCTCAACACTCCCACTTCGCAGGTAATGGGCCGGACCGCTTCGGTCGTGCGCCCGTCTATCCTGAGCCCTTCATTCAGGATCATCCGGCGCACGATCTCCTTCTCAATTTTGGTGAGCAAATCATTGACCAGAGAAGGTGCTTCCGGATGCGCGGCCAGTATCTCATCCTGGCCGGCCAGGATCATGGCCTTGATTTCCTCGCGGCAGGCGTCCAGCAGCTGCTCCCTTTGCTGCTTGATCAGCCTTTGCTCCCGGCTGGTGTCAATGGCTTCCTGCAAGCGCGCGGTCGCTATTTCCCGCACGCGGGCGGCCATTTCCGGTTCCAGATGCGGTCCGGCTACTTCCTGTTTCTCGCGCGCCAGGCCCATACGCAAGGCTTCGGCGCGAAAATCGTTCATAAAAGCGACAATGCGCTTAATCTCATCATGACCCTGCATAATGCATTCCAGCATCAGGTCCTCGGGTACTTCTTTCGCTCCCGCCTCTACCATCATGATCGCAGCATCCGTACCGGCTACGGTAAGATTCAGGGAACTCTTTTCATCTTCGTCCAGGGTCGGGTTGATGACCGGCCGGTTATCTATTAACCCGACGCTTACCGCACCAATGGGACCGGCAAAGGGGATGGCGGAAATGCTAAGGGCGGCCGCAGCGCCGATAATAGCGACGATATTGGGCGGGCAATCCTGATCCACCGACATCACGGTAGCCACGACATGGACGTCATTACGGTAATACTTGGGAAACAGGGGCCGGATCGGCCGGTCGATCAACCGGGCGGAAAGGATGGCCTTCTCGCTGGGACGGCCTTCGCGTTTGATAAATCCACCCGGTATTTTGCCGGCCGCATACAGCCTTTCCTCATAATCAACCGTCAGCGGGAAAAAATCGATTCCCTCCCGCGGTGTGGCCGCAGCCGTGGCGGCCACCAGGACCATAGTGCCGCCGTAGGTAACCAGAACAGCCCCGCCGGCCTGGCGCGCCAGCCGGCCGGTCTCCAGGGTCAGGTCACGGCCGGCAATGGTCAGAGTCTTGCGTAATACCCCTTGCATCAGTTTCAAACAGCCTCCTTAATCACCTATTGTAAACTTTAATTCATTCGACATTTGTTATAGTATTTCCTTCCAGTGTCACCTAAAATACGATTAAAAACTCGTAACTACTCAGCCTGCTAGACGGTAAGCCTGAGTGCAATAGCCCGCGGGCTCATATGAGGGCCGGCAGGGTTCGCTATACTCACGGTAGACAGCACCCATACGGCCTGTGGCCTGAGTAGTAACAAAAACTCATTAAAAAGGGGAGCGGCTGACCGCTCCCCCTCAGGAAACCTAACGCCTTAAACCCAGGGCATCAATAATTTGCCGGTAACGCTCAATATCGTTATCGCGCAGGTAGTTAAGTAAACCACGGCGCTGACCGACCATTTTGAGCAAACCGCGGCGCGAGTGATGATCCTTGTGGTGCACCTTGAGGTGCTCCGTCAGGTGGTTGATGCGTTCCGTCAGGATGGCAATCTGGACTTCCGGTGAACCGGTATCATTTTCGTGGTGCTGGTAGCGGTTGATAATCTCCCGCTTTTGGGTAACATCCAGGGCCATCAACGTCACCTCCTTTTTTCGCTAAAATCCCCAACCGGCCAAGAAAAGCGTCGGAGCTTCGCTGATCCTCGCCTCGGGTTCATTAACTCTATTATAGGCCAGTTGTCATCTAAACGCAACTGTTCTGGGCCCCGTTTTTTCCGCGGGGCCTGCTTTAGGGAACTACCTTGAAAATAGCGTTCCGCCTGCGTTACTGTACCTGGGGTGAAGCAGGTTCCC
>DFYS01000012.1:0-5632 GCA_002383405.1 Moorella sp. UBA4076 | reverse complement strand
ATGCGCCCTCCGGGAACCTGCTTCACCCCGCCTGCAATACCGCCATTCTCATCCTTCTGCTGGTGCCGCTCGCAAGCGGCATGGGCGTCTACTTCCCAATAATGGTGATTACCAAACGCCCGGCCGGTACATCTTTTACTACCAGGTCAAAAGGACGCCCGGAAACGGCAATAAAACCACGAAAACGGGTGGCTGTCGGTATATAACCGGGGATACTTTTAGCAGCTGCCCGGATATCTTCCTCGTGGATTTGCTCCTGGCGTAAGTCCTGCAGACGTTTCCTGGCATGGGCAGTAACCACTACCTTCATCATATCCCGCCCCAATCATGCCATGGCAATTTTTTGGATTCTCCGCAGTATAGTTTACGCCATGCCTTCGCGGGTGGTTACGCCTGCCGGTCACGGGGCTGTAAAATCAGGCAGTCGTCCCCGGCGAGCAGCAGCTGTGCCCTGGTGATATCCTCCTGCAGCTGCCTGGTGAGCTCCAGGCGGGAAACAAACTTCTTTTCCGGGCGCAAAAAGGCGCGCAGCTCGAGGGTGATTTCCACCCCATAAAGGTCGCCCGCGAAATCCAGCAAGTGCGCTTCGATAGTTGCCGGCAGGGCCGGCCCAAAGGTAGGCCGGCGACCGATATTGATCACCGCCTGACGTTCCTGGCCCGAGAAACGCGCCAGACTTGCGTAAACCCCGTATGCCGGCAGCTTCATTGCCGCCGGTACCGCCAGGTTGGCGGTGGGAAAGCCCAGCTGCCGCCCGCGTTGATCGCCCCGCACCACCGTACCGGTCAGGACCGGCCAGTAACCGAGGAGATTCCGCGCCAGGGCGATATCGCCCTGGCCCAGGGCGTTACGGATGGCGGTGCTGCTGACGGTCAAGCCCTGCCAGGTTACCGGCGCCATGACTTCCACCTGGAAACCCAGCTCTTCTCCCAGCTGCCGCAATAACGGCGGCGTGCCGCCACCGCGGTAGCCAAAGGTAAAATTGAAGCCGACGGCAACCAGCCGTGGGTGGAATCGCGACCAGAGGATATCCCGAACAAAGGTTGCCGGCGCCATGGCCGCCAGTTCCCTGGTAAAAGGCAGGATAAACAGGCAATCCACCCCCAGGGCGGCTATTAATTCTATCTTCCTGGCGGTAGTAGTTAAAAGGCCGGGGGTATTGCCACCCAGCACCTGGGCCGGATGGGGAGCGAAAGTAATAACCACAGCCATCCCCCCGCCGGCCCTGGCCTTCTGGACGATGCTGCTGATTAAATGCTGGTGGCCGCGGTGGACGCCGTCAAAATTGCCTAAACCCAAATAAAAGCTCTCCGGCGGTCCTCCTGCCGGTAATCCTTGCCGTACCTCCATCGCTCTCCCCCTTTACAGCATGACCTTGTCCGGTTTCAATCTGCAGATCCCGTTTTTAGAGGCGATCACCCGGGCCAGGGCCAGCAGGGTCCCGGCCGCTGTTTCCAGCCTGACCGTGGCTCCGGGCTCCAGCTCGGGCGGTTGCAGGCACGCCGCCGCGTCGATGGCANNCGGCTGCCGGCGGCAGGAGGAAATCCTGCCTGCCCCCGGCTACCTGGGCTCCGATCTCTTCCATCGTCCAGGCTTTGGCCAGGGTGAAATTGCCGGCGCGGGTACGCAGCAGAAAAGCCAGGGTAGCACCGCAGCCCAGGTAATCACCCAGGTCAGCCCCCAGGGTCCGGACATAGGTACCGCGGGAGCAGGTTATATCGGCCAGAAACCGGTAGAAGACCCCGTCCGGCCACCCCTTCAGCACCTTGAACTGGTGGATGGTCACCCGGCGCGGCGGCCGTTCGACCTCCTGCCCCTGCCGTGCCAGTTCATAAAGACGCCGCCCCTGGTAGTGGACTGCGGAAACCATGGGCGGCACCTGGTCAATGGTTCCCGTAAAATGCCGGGCTGCTGCCTGCAGTTCCTCCAGCTTCAGCCACGGACAACCGCTCCTGGCCAGCAACCGGCCGCCCAGGTCCTGGCTGTCCGTTTTCAGCCCCAGGATAAACTCGGCCCGGTAGGCTTTGCTGCCTCCCTGAATATATTCCAGCAGGCGGGTGGCTTTACCTACGGCCACCGGTAATACCCCGGCGGCCAGGGGGTCCAGGGTGCCCCCATGGCCCACCCGGCGTTCCTGCAGGATACGGCGCAAGGCCTGGACGACGTCATGGGATGTCAGGCCGGGAGGCTTTAATACATTAATAAACCCGGTGCTCATTGAGGGCCTCTCCTGTGGCCGCCACGACCCACCCTACGGCCGTGTCCAGATCGCCTTTGATGACGCAGCCCGCCGCTCGGCGGTGGCCGCCGCCGCCGAAACGGGCGGCAATGCCGTTAACATCAACTATCTTCTTGGAACGCAGGCTCACTTTAATACTCCCCTCCGGCAGCTCCCGGAAAAGGAGCCCCACCTCGACGCCGGCAATACTGCGCGGGTAGTTTACCAGGCCCTCGGCATCTTCCGGCTGCGCCCCTGTCGCCGCCAGCGTCGCCCGTGCAACCGTCATCCAGGCCACCCGGCCGCCATAGGCCAGGGTCAGGCTGGGTAAAGCCGCCGCCAGCAAACGGATACTGGCCAGGGGCTTCCGCTCCCACACGTACTCCCGGATCAGGGGCAGGTCCGCCCCTTGCTCCATCAGCCGGGCTGCCAGGCGCATGGTGGCAGCTGTACAGTTTTCATACTGGAAAGAACCTGTGTCCGTGGCCAGGGCTGTATAAAGGCAGGTGGCAATCGCCGGGGTGATAGTAACCGGCATTCTTGCCAGGAGGGCGTAAACAATCTCCGCCGTCGCTGCCGCCCGGGTTTCTACCAGGTTCAGGTCGCCGAAGCGGGTGTTGCTGACGTGATGATCGATATTGATCACCACTGCCGCCTGCTGGCGCCACTGGCTGAAGCCTTTGCCGGCCCGCTCCATGTCGGTGCTGTCGACCATAACCAGGATTGACGGCACCCCGCCCACCCTTTCCGGTGGCAGGATTTTTTCCTGGCCGGGCAAAAACTGAAACATATCCGGCACCGGGTCGGCATTAACGGTGATAACCTCAACCCCGCATTGCTCCAGGGCCAGGCCTAAAGCCAGCATCGAACCCAGGCAATCACCATCAGGAATGATATGGGAAACGATGGCCACCCGCCGCGCCTGCAACAGGGTGGCAGCTATTTGCTCCCCTGCGGTGAGAGACGCCGGCGGCGCGGCTACCCCGGCCGCTGGCGCCATGACTATATCTTCCATAGAGGTGGGAGACGGATCGCCTGACATTAATGACTCTCCTGTTCGCTGCCTTTGAGCCGCGTCAGCAGCCTGTTGATATGATCGCCATGCTCGATGGAAGGGTCAAATTTGAAGGTGATTTCCGGGGTGTAGCGCAGGCTCAGGCGCGAGCCGATTTCCCGCCGCACAAAGCTCGTCGCCCGGCTGAGCCCTTCCATGGCTTCCCGTTTCTGGACCTCATCGCCGTAGATGCTGACATATATTTTAGCATAGTGGAGATCGCTGGAAAGGTCAACCCCTGTAACCGTAACCAGGCCAGCCCCCAGGCGGGGGTCCTTCAATTCATCCCGCAAAATGCCGGCCATCTCCTTTTTCATCTGCTCGGCAACCCGCTCAACCCGCAGCGCCATATCCTTCGCCTCCCTAGAGTTCCCGTTTGACCTCTTCGATGATATAGGCTTCGATAACGTCGCCTTCCTTGATATCATTATACCTTTCCAGGCCGATACCGCATTCGTAGCCCTGGGCGACTTCCCGGACATCATCTTTAAAGCGCCGCAGGGATTCGATCCGGCCCTCAAAGACTACCACCCCGTCACGGATGACCCGCGCCAGGGCGCGGCTCTGGATCTTGCCTTCCGTCACCGCACAACCGGCGACAGTACCGGCTTTGGGTACTTTAAAGGTCGCCCTGACCTCCGCCCGGCCAAGGATCGTTTCCCGTTTCTCCGGGTCCAGGAGCCCGACCATGGCTGCCTTAACCTCATCAATCACTTCGTAGATTACCCGGTAAAGGCGGATCTCAACCCCCGCCTCTTCCGCTGCCTTGCGGGTATTGGCATCAGGCCGGACGTTAAAGCCGATGATAATGGCCCTGGAAGCAGCGGCCAGCATGACGTCCGTTTCAGTAATGGCGCCGACACCGCCGTGGAGGAGATTGACCTTGACTTCGCTGGTGGAAAGCTGCTCCAGGGATGCCCGCAGCGCTTCCACCGACCCCTGAACATCACCTTTAACCACCAGGTTGAGCTCTTTAACCGCCCCGGCTTCCATTTGCTTGAAGAGATCATCCAGTGAGGTTTTGCCTGCCGCCTTTAATTCTTCCCGGCGGTGTTCTTCCTGGCGCAGGGTGGCAATCTGGCGCGCCAGTTTTTCATCCTCCACCACCTGGAAGATATCGCCCGCCTGGGGTAATTCCGACAACCCCAGGACTTCCACCGGCATGGCCGGTTCAGCACTCTTCACCCGCACGCCCTGATCATCAAACATCGCCCGCACCCGGCCGGCCACCGAGCCGGCAACCAGCGTATCGCCGATTTTCAGGGTCCCCTTCTGGATGAGCATCGTCGCCACCGGACCGCGGCCTTTATCCAGCTGCGCCTCGATGACAATGCCCCGCGCCGGGCGGTCGGGATTGGCCTTCAGCTCTATCATATCGGCTGTCAGCAGGGTCATCTCCAGCAACTCGTTCAACCCCTGCTTTTTGACTGCCGACACCGGTACCATAATCGTATCGCCGCCCCATTCTTCCGCTACCAGACCATACTCCGTCAGCTGCTGTTTTACCCGGTCCGGGTTAGCCTCAGGGCGGTCCATTTTATTAATGGCCACGACAATGGGCACTCCAGCGGCTCTGGCATGGTTAATGGCCTCAATCGTTTGGGGCATGACGCCATCGTCGGCTGCCACCACCAGGATGGCGATATCCGTAGCCTGGGCGCCGCGAGCGCGCATGGCGGTAAACGCCTCGTGGCCGGGGGTATCCAGAAAAGTGATTTTCCGATTTTTTACCTTGACCTGGTAGGCGCCCATATGCTGGGTGATGCCGCCGGCTTCGGAAGCCGTAACATTGGTACGCCGGATAGCATCCAGCAACGATGTTTTGCCATGATCGACGTGGCCCATTACCGTTACTACCGGCGGCCGGCTTTTCAGGGTCGCGGAATCGTCCGCCAGGTCATCAAGAATGCTAAAGGGTTTTTCTTCCTTGACTTCTACGACCGCCCCCATCTCCTGGGCGACAATGGCGGCCAGATCAATATCAAGTTCCTGGTTGATAGTCGCCATCACACCCTGGCCCATTAAAAACTTGATAACCTCCGCCGCCGTTTTCCCAATCCTTTTGGCCAGTTCCTGCACGGTGATACTCCCGGTCAAAGTTACACGGCGGATAACTTTGGGGGCTTCCTTCCTGGCACCCCGGCCGCGGCCTTTATCCCGTTTCAGCAGGCGTTCTTCACGCTGGTGCTCGAGTTCGACCAGTTTGCGGTTACGACCGGCTTCAGCCGGTTTGCCAGCTGGTTTGCCGGCTGGACGTTCGCGGCGCTTTTCTGGTAAATCTTTGGTAACCGCCTCCGGTGGTTTGGGTATGCGTAATGGTTTATTTCGCGCCGGCGGCCGGCCGGCGCCGCCAGCAGGTG
>DFYS01000142.1 GCA_002383405.1 Moorella sp. UBA4076 | reverse complement strand
TTCCGCCGGCAAAAGATGAGTTTGTCAGCATAAATAATTCAGCGGTAACGGGGAAATAATAGCTACGGTTCCAGGGTGGCCGCTTACCGCCACCGGCCAAAACAAATTATACATGGAGGGATTGTTATGCCTGCCCACTACGGCGCCCATGAGATCATGGAAATCCATGAGGTTCTAAGTGACACCATCGACGGGATCAACCAGTTCCAGCTTTACCGGCCCCATGCCAGGGATCAGCAGATGCGCTCCATTCTGGATAAACAGGTGCAATTTATGACCCAGGAATACAATAATATGGTCCAGGCCATTAACCAGCGCGGTATCACCGAAGCTATCCCCTACCGGGGATCGCGGACGGCCGCACCCGTGTATGGCCTTGATAACCCCGAGGCACAGACGCCGAATACCTCCATCCAGGAAATGGATGACCGGGATGTAGCCAGTGGCATGCTGGGATGCCACAAGGCTTCCGCCTCCTTCCGGATGCATGCTTCCCTGGAGTGTGCCGATCTGGAGTTGCGGCGTATGCTCCAGCAGGGCGCCATCAACTGTGCCGAGCAGGCCTATGAGGTCTGGCAGTATATGAATCAAAAGGGTTATTACCAGGTCCCCACTATGAAAGACGTAACGACCAGCACCATGATCAATAGCTATAGCCCCATCAATACAGGTCAGGTGAGGCAGTTTCAATAGTTACTGGACCTGGCAAGACTTCCGGGGTTTTTAGCGTTTTCAGGGGTTAACGGTAGGCGAGGCAATTTCACAGTAGCCGCCCATGCCCAGCACTCAACCTGCCATATGGTGACTTTAAGAATGGAAACCAGCATAAGAGTATATCCCCACTAAGAAGTGAGCTACCCCGGGTTGAGTGCTGGGCAGCCTTGAGTATCAAAGAGCGGGTGAAGCCCTCGGAAACAGCGCGCCCAGCACTCAAAACCACCATATGCAATTTATGTGAGTAATTTAAGCAGCACGGGATTGAGTGCAAGCCTGCGAAGCGAGGTCCTTGTATANNACCTGCTTCACCCCCGATACAGTAGTGCAGACGGAACGCTATTTTCATAGTAGCCGGACCGGGCGGTTCCGGGTGTCCCAAGACCCTGCAGAGATTAAAACTGCACGGGTCTTTTACTATTTACCGGGTCTATATTTATGGTACAATGACAAATGAAGGTCAGGAGCTGCATAGATGTCTGCCTGGGTCGCCACTTTACTAGTTTCGCGCTGCGCGTTAATATTGCGAACCCGGCCAGGCGGCCGACGGTATTCCCGGGCTATTGCTATCAGGCTGGCGTCAACCTTCAATCTTAAGAACTTCTTAACATTTTCTCGATAACATCCTGAAACTCACCGGGTATGCTATCCTTAAACGGAACAACAACAGGCCTGGTTGCTTCCGAAAACAATGGAAAGGATGAGACAGAATGACGAAAGGCAAAAAGATCCTGGCCGCGGTGGCGGCCCCCCTGTTACTGGGTGGTTTGCTGGTGGTAACGCAGCCCGATGTTTCCCGCGCCGCTGAGGGTGATGCAACCCCGGCCGCCCCGGTCACTACGGGACAGGCTACTTATGGTGCCGGTCTGGGACTGGGTCTGGGCCGGTCTATGGGCGGCATGATTACCAGCCTCAGCGATATGCTGGGTATTGACGTAGCAGATTTGCGGGCCGAGCGCCAGGCAGGGAAATCCCTGGCTGACATTGCCGCCGCAAACGGGGTTGACAAAGACCAGCTGGTAGAAAAAGCAACGACTGCAAGGCAGCAACTCCTGGAAGAGAAGGTGGCTGCCGGCCAGATTACTCAGGAGCAGGCGGACTACTGCCTGGAGAATATGCAAAAGCGAGTTGAACAAAACCTGGAGCGGACGACAGTCGGTCCCAACGGCCAGGGTCGCGGTGGCTGGCAGGCCGCCGGTAAGGGTAACGCCGGCCCGCGTCGCGGGATGGCGGCTGGAGCCGGGGGACGCTACGGCCAGGGTGCCGGTTTCGGCCGCGGCGCGGCAGGCAACCAGCAATAGCCCTGATAGCGGCGCCGGGGTCTGGTAATGAGGTATTAACACAGGCAGCGCTATTTTCAGGATACCCGGGGGGTAACCCCCGGGTATCCTTAGATCTTATTTTCCACCTTTCACTTATAGCAGGGCATGAGGGCTGACGCCCCCTTCCTCGAACATAAGCACAGCTACCATGTTTGTGAACGCAGGCCGAGTTGTAACCGCTGTTCATGGAGGATGAAAAGGATGGAGAAAAGAAAGATCCTGATCATCGAAGATGAAGACAAAATAGCCCGGATGATCCAGCAGTACCTGAGGCAAGAACAGTTTATCGCCCTGGCAGCTGCCGACGGTGAAGCGGGGCTGGCGGCAGCCCGGCGGGAAAAACCGGATTTAATCGTCCTGGACCTGATGCTGCCGGGGTTAAGTGGCCTGGACGTCTGCCGGGAGATCCGGAAAGAGAGCCGGGTGCCCATTATCATGCTTACAGCCAGGGCCGAGGAGATCGATAAACTGCTGGGTTTGGAGTTAGGGGCTGATGACTACATCACCAAGCCCTTCAGTCTGGCCGAGCTGGCAGCGCGTATCCGGGCCGTCCTGCGCCGTAGTGGTGATCAGGAACAACCGGCGGCAGGGAGTGTGCAGTCCCGCGGTGATCTAACCCTGGACTTTGATGGCCTGCAGGTATATAGAAAAGGACAGCCCGTGAATCTTACACCGACGGAATTTAATCTTCTGGCCGTTTTATTCCGCCATCCAGGCCGGGTTTACAGCCGCCTGCAGCTCCTGGATGCCGCCCTGGGCGAAGCCTATCAGGGATATGAGCGGTCCATTGACACTCATATCAGCAACCTGCGCCGTAAAATTGAAGACGATCCGGCCAATCCCGGCTACATAATTACTGTCTATGGAGTGGGCTATAAATTTAATGATGCCTGATTGCACCTGATTTAGCGGCCGCCCACTTTTGCCGTCACTGTCGCCGGCCCGCAGCTTTTTATAGTTCGTGGGACGGCCATTACTGGCGAATGGCTGCTTCTGCCAGGATTTGCCGCTCTGTTTATAGTTCGTCGTGAGACGCGGCCTGCTGTGAGGCAGCTCCTGTAAACCGGGCTTTGCCAGCTGATACTTTATGGCGGGAATATTGGCATCAATTGCCCGGAGGGAAGGAGGGTTAGAGTGAAACTCAGGACCAGGTTGACCATAGCTTTTGTCCTGGTAGCTTTTCTGGCGCTTGCGGCTCTGGCGGTGGCCGTGGCCTGGTCTACCAACACCTTTTTTCACGGTTATGTCAGCGACGTTAACCTGCGCCGCCAGCAGCTATGGGCGGATTTTTTTACGGCCTATTACCGTGACCGGGGCAGCTGGGAGGGGGTGCAGGAGCTCCTGGGCACCCCCTGGCACGGCGGTAGGGGGATGGGTGCGGGTCCGGGACAGGGTAAAGGCCCGGCTCAGGGTATGGGGCCGGCTACGGGTATGTTCAGGGGTTATCCGGATCAGGAAAGGATCATCCTGGCAGATAGTAACGGCGTAGTGGTGGCCGATACCTACGCAGCCAGGCTGGGAGAAAGGGTGCCGGATCAGGAGCTGGCCGGAGGCATAGCTATTAACGATAACGGCCGCCGGGTGGGGACACTATGGCTGGCGACAACGGTGCCGCCGGGTGTCCTTACCCAGGAGGATCAATTCACTCGTTCGGTTACCCTGGCCATTATCCTGTCAGGTATAATGGTATTGATCCTGGCCGGCCTGGTCGGACTTTATCTGGCGCGGCGGATAGCCGGGCCTCTAAGCAGGCTTACGGCGGCCGTCCAGGGGATGGCTGCCGGCGGCTGGAACAAGCGCCTGGACCCCGGCGGCGATTATGAAATCGCCCGCCTGGTGGAGGCCTTTAATGATATGGCGGTGCGCCTGGAGAAATACGAGGCCCTGCGCCGCAGTATGGTGGCCGATGTCGCCCATGAGCTGCGTACCCCGCTGACGGTGCTGCGGGGGCAGCTGGAGTCCCTTCAGGCGGGTACCCTGGAAGCGCGGCCGGAAGTAATCATGTCCCTCCATGACGAGATCCTGCGCCTGACCCGTCTGGTGCACAATTTGCAGGAACTGAGCCTGGCGGAAGCCAGCGAGCTCACCCTGCACCGGGAGGAGTTCGACCTGGTAGAGTTAGTACAGAAAGTGACAAATTTCTTCCAGGTCGAAGCCGAAAGTAAAGGCATAACCCTGAACCTGGCGGTGCCGGGGGAAACGGTAATGGTCAACGGTGACCGGGATCGCCTCGCTCAGGTGCTTATCAACCTCCTGGGCAATGCCCTGCGCTATACCCCTGCCGGCGGCAGGGTGGAGGTTAGCATCAATCAAGACGGTGGTGAGGTTTTCGTCGGCGTTGCGGATAGCGGGCCAGGTATCGACCCGGCCGACCTGCCTTATATCTTTGAAAGGTTCTACCGTCACGACAGGTCCCCTGGCCGGGGGCAGGGAGGGGCGGGGCTCGGCCTGGCTATTGCCAGAGGATTTGTGGAAGCCCACGGAGGGAAAATCCGGGTCGAGAGCCATCCCGGTCAGGGCAGCCGTTTTACCTTCACCATCCCGTTACTGCCGGCGGGATAGAGTAGACGCCCTGCCGCCTCGCCGGCACCAGCAGAAGGATGAAAATTATATACACCCGCCTGTTTTACGCTGATGACACCCGGGCGGGGGGCCTGTCCTGGTTATAGGGATCAAGAAGCATCAGAACCGGGGCAATTAAATCCTGCAGTTTGCCGCCGGGTGCCAGGCCATACTCCAGCAGGGACTGGTAGAGGATGAGGTTGACAAACTGGTTGTAATTCAAGCCGGCAGCCGTGGCCATGGTGGTCAGAGAGGCGCGGGGGCTCAAGGAAGGAGTGCCGTTGACATCAATGATATAAAGCTCTCCTTCGCTGCCCGCACGCAGGTCGACCCGCAGGGCGTCTTTGCCGCCAATGACGGCCAGTATTTTGCCTGCCAGTGCGGCCAGAAAGTAATAAAGGCTGTCCTCAGGAAAGATAAATTCCGTCTCATTGGATAGGCCCTTAACGGCAGTGGTTCTGACTTCCCGGCTAAGGAAACCCAGAGCCGGCAGGACATAACCGGGTGCACAGCCTATCAGGCCTACAGTATACTCCTGTCCTGGCAGATACTTTTCCACCAGTACCGGCAGCTCGCCCAGGGTATTCTGGAGCATCCTGACCCGGTGTTCCAGCTGGGCCAGGCTGAATACGACCGAATCAGGGCCAATACCGATACTGTTGCCGCCGCCGTCGGGTTTGACAAACATGGGGAACCCTATTTCCTCTATAATCCCGTCCAGTTGCTGAGGTAGTGATTCCCGGGGCGGCACCACTAGCCGGTGGGGTGGTACCGGCAGGCCGGCCTGCTGTAAAACCCGGTAGGTGAGGTGTTTGTGGCGGCAGATCTCCATGGCCGCCACGGAGGAGTGGCTGGCAGGAATGTCGTGACCCTGGAGGAAATGCCGGACGGCGGCAGCGCCGCTGCCGTCATACAGGCTGGTGGGTTCGTCCAGGTAGCCTTCAGCCAGGGTAAAAGCCAGGTGGGGGTTGGGCAACCGGCCCAGGGTTTTCTCCAACTGCCAGCGGCTGTGAACATTAACAGGGAAAACCTCGTTGCCGCCTTCCAGCAGGGCGCGGTAGATCATGTGGATTGTATCCCAGGAAAGGCAGTCGCTGTAGGGCCCCCGGCGTTCGCGGGCGGGAACAGCATTAAAGAGAAAGAGTATGCGCAGCAAAATTATTCTCCTTCGCGGGCATGTGTACCATATTATACCATACCCTGCAGGAGTTTTTAAATACCCCGCAAAAGATAGGTGCGCGATATATCTTTAGGCCCGTGCCGATGGATAGCAAATCAAGATCATTATCCCAGTGGCTGAAATCTCAACAGGGTGCTCGAAAAGCACCCCGTTGAACCGTTGCTATTATACTTGCCGCCTCTCCAGACTGCAGTGCTACCCTGGTTGCCTATTTTATTCTGTTCGCACATTGATAGGCCGCTGCCAGCGCCCCGGGTACGCCGCCGATCTGCATCGCCCAGTACTGAAGTAAAACGGCAACTGTGGTGGAGATGCAGGCAACGGCTGCAGTCGGGCCGTTGACGTTTATTAACAGTGCGGGGGCAAAATTATTGTTTTTGCATCTGGTAATTGTAGACCATCCTGGAGATCTCGGTTATAGCGGCAAAGCCGTCTTGCAGGCCGTCTGTCATTACCGCTAAAATGTAGGGACGGTTTTCAAGAAAAACTATGCCGATGTCATTGGCGACCTGCTGTAGGGAACCAACCTTGTGGGCAACCCGCACTTCGGCAGGCACTCCGTTGGGTATACCGTCCTGGTCCCAGATAGTATGAGACATATAATCAATTAAACGTTCACCAAGTTCGGGCTGGGCAGCTCGGAAATCTAATATGGCCTGCAGGTAAGCGCCCATGTCCTGAGCGGTGGAGATATTCTGTCCTTCCGGATAGACCGTTGTACCCCCGAGGGAGCGGAGGTAGTTGGCGATATTATCCTTGCCGAGGCGGCGTTCCAGCATATGCCAGGCGATATTGTCGCTCAAAGTGATTGCCAGGTTGGCAAGGACCCCCAGGGAATAAGGGGCACCATCGGCAGCAAAAAATTGAATGACGCCGGTACCGCTGCTATAATCAGTTGCTGCCTGGTAGGCCATTTCCTCTTCCAGACTTATGGTGCCATCTGCTACCTGCTGGAAAAGGTAGAGCACTATGGGAGCCTTGATTGAACTGGCCGCTGCGATTGGTTCCTGTTCATTAATGCCAAAGCCATTGCCCTCTTTGAGGTCGCGGAAATAGATGCCGATCCGGCCTTCTTCTGCTCGCGACTGAACATATGCTTGCAGCTGCTGCTTGAGGGCTTCACAACCTTGCTGCGGTAAAGGCTTACGAAAAACACTGCAGGCGGTTACTGATAAACCCAGCAAAATAAGGCAAACAAGTAAGGCGGCTATTCTTGCTTTTTTTCTTACTGCAGGACTGGATTGCATTTATCTTTTCCTTTCGGCAGGGGTTTTTGAGGGAGCTATTTATGGCGGTACATCGCCGCCACAAAACTATCGTTACCCCGTGGAAAGGATAATATTCATAGTCAAGGGGACTTTTCAGCTGGCTTAAGTTCTAGAGTGATGTATTCAACCCTGGAAACAGCGTTCATGCGAAACAGTATGCTGGTCTGCTGGGGTGGAGCAGGTTCCCTTCAGGCGCCACTTCCCGCCCTTATACAAGGANNGCTTAAGAATTGTGGCCGCGCTGTTCTCTCGGCCTGCTCCGCTCTTTGAATTAAGGCTGCCCAGCACTCAATTTTTGCTTGCCTTAATTGCTGGCATAACCCTCAATATGATGGTTTCTATATCCGAGCTATTCAACTATAATTGAGTGCTGGGCGCGCGGCTCTATCCTTCGCAGGCATGCACTTTCTGATGGGTTTAGTGCCGGGTACCATGCTTATCTTATTGCCTGTGCTTATTACTCTGGACGGTAGCCAGCCATCACCACGCCGGGAAGCAGGGCGGCGCCGGCTACCAGCAGCCAGGCGCCGGCTGGCAGAACGGCTGTCCCCAGGATGGCTTACAGGGGAGATGGGTAGACGGCCAGCAGAGTAACGACTATAGCGCCCGGCGCCCAGAGGTTGAGGACGCCATTGCTGAAGAAACCCCGGCGAAAGAGAGGGGCGCTTTTAGTCCGCAGGGCATAGGCCAGCAGGACGTGGCCCAGCATCCAGGTGGCAAAAGCGGCCGTCTGTCGTTCCGGCAACGGGGCCGGGCTCCACCAGAGCGAAAAGCCCTGGTAGGCAATTCCTACCGCCAGGGCGAGGAGCAGGCCGCCGGCGAGGATTACCTTTACCATGGGCCGGTCCAGGAAGGGTTGCTCCGGCCGGCAGGGTGGCTACGCCATCAATGGTCCCTCCGGTGCCTCGATAACAAAGGCGGTTGAGGCGGCCAGGTCCATGAAGAGCTCCAGCAGGATGATCATCAGGGGAGAAAGGGGAGCCGCCTGCCCCAGGGCGACCGGCACCAGCATGGCGGCGATGAGGGCTACCTTCACCGCCAGGTAATAGCGGACCGCCTTCTGCAGGTTGGCCAGCAGGCCGCGGCCCTGGCGGATGGCTGTGGCCAGGGTGGCGAAGCGGTCGTCGCTTAAAACAACGCCGGCAGCCTCGCGGGCGACATCGGTGCCCTGGCGGCCCATGGCCAGGCCTACATGGGCCGCCGCCAGGGCCGGGGCGTCATTGACGCCGTCACCGATCATAGCGACTATTTCCCTCCTGGCCTGCAGCGCCTGGACCAGCTGCAGCTTCTGCTCCGGGGTAATGCGGGCCAGGACGCGGGTTTCCTGGAGGGCTTCGTCCTATTGCTCTGGGTTCAGCTGTTCCAGCTCAGCGCCGGTGAGGGTCCTGCCGGCTGCTATGCCAACCTGGCTGGCGATGTGCTGTGCTGCAGCCGGGTGGTCGCCGGTGGCCAGGAATACTTTAATGCCGGCCTGATGGACGGCGGCCACGGCAGCGGCGGCCTCCGGGCGCAATACGTCGGCAAAGGCTAAAAATCTCAGCAGCGTCAGCTCCCGGCCTGCTACGCCGGCGTTCTCCGGCTGCGCCTGGAGGGGGAAGGAGCGGCGGGCGACGGCCAGGATGCGTTTGCCGGCCGCCGCCATTTGCTCCAGGGCGGCAGCAGCCTCCTGGCGGGCAGCAGGCGCCATTGCCCCCGCAGGGCTGCTGGTCCGGGAACAAAGGCCCAGCACCTCTTCGGCTGCCCCCTTGACATACAGGGTAGCTGCCTCCGCGTCCGCATACAGGGCCCCTGTCCAGCGCTGCCCGGCATCTAAAGGATAAAAAGCCAGCAGTTTCCCTGGCGGCAGCTCCGGGGTCCCGGCGGCTTCAGCCAGGGCCATTTCCAGGGGGTCATGGGCTTCGGCAGCGACCGGGCTGCGGGCGAGCAGGGCCGCGGTGAGGAGTTCCCGGACGGGGTTGCCCTGCGGCCGGGTCTGGTCGACGGTAATAAAGCCTTCTCCCGGCAGCCACAGGGTTTCCAGGGCCAGGCGATTGGCCGTCAGGGTGCCTTTTTAGCGCGGAATTCGGTACCGACCTCGATTAAGACTATGCCCAGGATTATAGCTGTTACCGCCAGGGCCTCCCCTGCTTCACCGAGGAGAAAATAGGCGACTGCTACTGCCAGCAGTAAAAGGATCATTGGTTCGCGGATTTCTTCAGCCAGGATATGCCAGAAGGAGAGAGCCGGGCGCAGGCGGGTGCTATTAGGGCCGTGCATCTCCAGGCGCCGGCGGACCGCGGCAGGGCCTAATCCCTGCTCCGCATCAACCTGCTGGCCGGCCATTACTTCTGCCGCAGT
>DFYS01000171.1:4342-6699 GCA_002383405.1 Moorella sp. UBA4076 | reverse complement strand
GGCGCCTGGGATAATGCCAAGAAATATATCGAAGGTGGTCACTATGGCGGCAAAGGTTCCCCGGCCCACGCTGCCGCCGTCAATGGAGATACTGTCGGAGACCCCTTTAAAGATACCTCGGGGCCGGCTATGAATATTTTAATCAAGTTGATGACCATCGTTTCCCTGGTCTTCGCGCCCCTGTTTATGCAACTATAGACAGCCATTCCGCCCGGCGCTCAACTGGAAATCCAGCAGCTATAGGTGGCGAAACCACTATAAAGTGTATACCCACTAAAGCGGGCTTCGCCCACAACCCAATCTTGNNAGTTTTGAAGCCGTAAGGTACTAAACAGCGAGCTGCCCGAGATTAAAGTGCTGGGCGGTACTGCCTCTATTTTGGGGGTGAACGATAATGGAATTCGGCAGCAAAAAGGTAGCGGCAATGGCCATTCAGATGGCCCTGACCGCAAGCCGGGAAGAAGAGGGGCGTTTAAAGAAAGAGTGTGCCGCCACCGGTATCCATACAGCAGCCGTTGATTACGGCGGTGAATTCATCAATTCGGTGCAAAAAATCGTGGAACGGGCGGTAGTAGCTGCTAAAAGGGAAGGGGTTATCAAAGAAACCCACCCCGAGGAAGGGGCCGTCGCCGGGGCGACGCGGGAAGCCCTCTCCCAGATCATGCCCAAGGCCATCGGCTTGAATGTCGGCGGGAAAATAGGCATCGCCCGCTGGCATGATCACTTGAGTGTGGCTATCTTCTTCGGCATCGGCCTGCTGCACCTGGACGAGGTGGGCATCGGCCTGGGCCACCGGGCTGTCTGAGAGACGCACGGCAGGGTAGACACCCATGCCGCCTGCGAGCGGCACCAGCAGAAGGATGCAAACGGCAGGTGAAGCTATATGAACCGGGATGAGAGTCGGCATGCGCCAGGAACAGAAGAAGGCATTCAGCAGCCGCGCGAGAAAAAAGTAAGGGGTCTGCGCGGTGCTGTTGACGTGCCGGAGAATACGGCCGCGGCCATTCTCACAGCAACCGAGGGACTCCTGCGGGAAGTGATAAAACGCAACCAGCTGGAAGCAGAGAACATAGTCAGCGCTATTTTTACAGTTACCCCCGACCTTAATGCCGCCTTCCCGGCCGCAGCCGCCCGACACCTGGGCTGGCAGGCGGCAGCCCTGATGTGCGCTGTCGAAATACCGGTGCCGGGGAGCCCGGCGGGGATTGTCCGTGTTTTAATCCACGTCTATAGCGACCGGGAGCCGGTTCATGTTTACCTGGGCCGGGCGGTAGCGTTACGCCCGGATTTGGGTTAAGCCGGCAGCGGTCTGACGGGTAACAGACCTGACGCACGCCCCTGTTAATAGGCGCCGTATCCGGGATAAGCCAGTTTTTTATTGTACTCCCCGGCCGGTTTTAAAGGCGTCAGCACTGCGGGCAAAAAAAACTGTTGACAGGAATTTACCAGCCGTGGTATGCTGTTAGTAACAATTGAATAGCAGCTGAGATGAGTGGAGCCGAGTTGGAGTTGAGCCTGGAATAGAGCCAGGGAGATTTAAACAAACCAGGGCTCGCTTGAGCGCTGGTTTTTATTTTGCCTTGCAAAAGAAGGAAATCCGTAACCCTTTTACTATTTGAGTAACGCAGCCGCCACGACCTTACGGCCGGAAGTTCAGTTCCGGCGCTGCTGGCGGCAGGTGCCGCGATAATTCCTTTTCCGTCATCCGGCATCCACCTCAGGCTTTATGGAGGTGAAGTAATTGATCCAGCCTGACCGGGAAACCTATCTCGCCCTGGCCCGAAAGGCACCTTACGTTCCTGTTTGGGCGGAAACTCTGGCTGATACCGAAACTCCTATTTCCCTGTATCTGCGGTTTGCCGGTCAAACCGGCAGCTTCCTTCTGGAAAGCGTTGAAGGCGGCGAGAGGCTGGGCCGCTATTCCCTGATGGGCTTTGACCCGCTGTTGGTCTTTAAAATCGAAGCCGGCCGGGCTTTCTTGACTGCCGCCGGCCTGACAGAACTCATTCCCAATAAACCTTTAGCGGCTTTACGTCAACTGGTGGAGCAGCTATCCCTGCCACCGGTCACTGAACCCCGTTTCTGTGGCGGCCTGGTAGGTTACCTGGGTTATGAGCTGGTCCGGGAAATAGAAAATCTACCGGCCCCTGCCCGTGATGACCTGCACCTTCCGGATACCTGTCTGGCTTTACATCGAATATTTATCATTTATGACCACGTCCTGCGTACAGTCCGGGTAGCCTGCCTGGGTCGGGGCGGGGAAGGGGCGGCAGCTGGCTATGATGAGGCTGTAACCGCCGTCAGGGGGCTTTTGCAGGCCCTGGGCCACCCCGCCGCAGCAGGTCGCGGGTACAACG
>DFYS01000171.1:0-4272 GCA_002383405.1 Moorella sp. UBA4076 | reverse complement strand
GCGATACCCTGGCTATCTACCGCCGCCTGCGCGCCCTCAACCCTTCACCCTATATGTTTTATCTCGACTTCCCGGAAGTCACCCTGGTGGGAGCCTCCCCGGAAATGCTGGTGCGGGTAGAAGCAGGGCAGATCGACTACCGCCCCATTGCCGGCACCCGTCCCCGCGGGCGAACTCCCAGAGAAGACCAGGAGCTGGCCGCCGAACTTCTGGCCAGCGCCAAGGAGCGGGCCGAGCACCTCATGCTCCTGGACCTGGGCCGCAACGATGTCGGCCGGGTAGCAGCTCCCGGCAGCCTGCGGGTACCCCGGCAAATGGAGGTAGAGTATTATTCTCATGTTATGCACCTGGTTTCCGGCATAACTGCTCACCTGACGCATGGTAAGGACGCCCTGGATGCCCTGCTGGCCTGTTTCCCGGCGGGAACAGTGACTGGAGCCCCCAAAGTGCGGGCTATGGAAATTATAAGTGAACTGGAGCCAGCAGCACGGGGACCTTATGCCGGGGCCGTGGGGTATCTCGGCCTCCACGGCAACCTGGACACCTGCATCGCTATCCGCACTATAACTTTTACGCAAGCTCAAGCCTTTGTCCAGGCCGGCGCCGGGATAGTTGCCGATTCCGACCCGAAAGCTGAATACGAAGAAACAATGAATAAGGCGCGGGCGTTGCTGGAAGTATTAGCTGAAAAATCGGCCCCATAATTGAGCCTCAGTCCGACGCATGCCCTTTTCTTCACTGTTTTTATATTTTGCAGAGGGATGCATTAGCTCCGGGGCTCATAGGAAATGAGATGTACATTGAGCCTGCAGTTTTTTGCCGCAATAGAGGTGGTGGTTATGCTGCTGATGATCGACAACTATGACTCCTTTACTTATAACCTGGTCCAGTATTTCCTGGAGCTGGGGCAGGAGGTGGTAGTACGCCGCAATGATGCCATAAACCTGGAGGAAATAGCTGCCCGGGAGCCCGATTACCTGGTTATTTCCCCCGGTCCCTGCACTCCCAGTGAAGCCGGCATTTCTCTGGCGGCCATAACCGCCTTTGCCGGTCAAATCCCCATCCTGGGGGTTTGCCTGGGCCACCAGAGCATTGCCCAGGCCTTTGGCGGCCGGGTGGTACGGGCCGGCAGGCTGATGCACGGCAAGACATCGACCATTACTCATGATGGCCGGACTATCTACCACAACCTTGCCAACCCTTTCACGGCTACCCGTTACCATTCCCTGATTGTCGAAGAAGAGACCCTCCCGCCCTGCCTGGTAGTGACCGCCCGGAGTGAAACGGGAGAGTTAATGGGCCTGCGCCACCGTTACCTGCCGGTGGAAGGGGTGCAGTTTCACCCGGAATCGATACTAACCACGACCGGCCAGGACTTGCTAAGGAATTTCCTGGAAGTATACTCTTAAAGAACCTCAATGGATTGCCAGTTGCCCATTATGGCAAGAACCGTTCATTATGGCGCATTGCTGCTAGCGAAGCCTGCTCATGGCGACGCGCCACCATCAACAAACGGAAGAAACAAGAAATAAGCAGGCTTGAATCAGAAACTGGCGTAGCCAGTTTCAACAAGTCTCTCACTTCCCACATCTCACATCCCACATCTCATATTCAAAGGAGCTGAGCCAAGTGTTAAAAACAGCAATCAGTCAAGTAGTAGCCGGCCAGGATTTAAATGAGGCCGCAGCCGAGCAAGCAATGGATGTCATTATGACCGGCCAGGCGACCCCGGCTCAGATTGCTGCCTTTCTTATCGCCCTGCGCCTGAAAGGGGAAACGGTAGAAGAGATTACCGGCCTGGCCCGCAGCATGCGCCGTCAGGCGGCTGCCCTTACCACCCGCCACCAGGTCTTTGTCGACACCTGCGGCACCGGCGGTGACGGTCGCCATACCTTTAACATCTCTACTACGGCAGCCTTTGCTATCGCCGGCGCCGGGGTAGCCGTGGCCAAACATGGCAACCGTTCCGTATCCAGCAGCTGTGGCAGCGCCGATATGCTGGAGGCGCTGAGCGTCAGGGTCGACCTGCCGCCGCCGGCCGCGGCCCGCTGCCTGGACGAGGTGGGCATGGCCTTTCTCTTTGCCCCGGTATTCCATGGCGCCATGAAGCATGCTGCCGGGCCGCGCCGGGAAATAGGTACCCGTACCGTCTTTAACCTGCTGGGCCCCCTGACCAACCCGGCCGGGGCTCCCTGCCAGCTGGTGGGCGTCTATGAGGCTGCCTTAACGGAGACTGTAGCCGCAGTCCTGCAGCGTCTGGGCAGCAGGCACGTTTACGTGGTCCATGGCAGCGACGGCCTGGACGAAATCACTACCACCGGGCCTACCAAAATAACCTGCCTGGATGATGGGCAGATCAATACTATTACATTTTACCCGGAAGAGGCCGGCCTGAAACGGGCCCGGAGTCAGGACCTGACCGGCGGCACCGCAGCCGATAACGCCGCCATCGCCCTGGCTGTATTGAAGGGGGAAAAGGGCCCGGCCCGCGATGTAGTCCTCCTCAATGCCGCCTTTGGGCTCCTGGCTGCCGGGGTGGAAAGATCCCTGGCGGGGGCCATGGCGACAGCGGCGGCGAGCATCGACTCTGGTGCCGCTCTGGCCAAACTGCGAGAGATGACCGTCTTTGCTGAAAGCTGGGCCGCCTGATGCTGGCGGCGATTTTAACCCATAAACGGCAGGAAGTAGCGGCCGCCAGGAAGGAAAAACCTCTGGCGGCACTGGAAAGGCAGGCTTACAACCAGCCCCTTGCCAGGGATTTTAAAGCTGCCCTCTGCGGCCGGGGGTCCTTCCTCAATCTCATTGCTGAATTAAAACAAGCCTCCCCTTCGCGGGGAGTAATCCGGGCTGACTTTAATCCCGGCGAACAGGCCCGGCTCTATACTTCCGCGGGGGCGACGGCAATATCCGTCTTAACGGACCAGCGTTTTTTTAAGGGAAAGCTGGAGTACCTGTCTCTGGTGCGGCAAGTAACGACGCTGCCGCTGTTACGCAAGGATTTTATCGTTGATCCTTATCAAATTTATGAAGCCCGGGCTGCGGGTGCCGACGCCGTCCTGCTTATTGTGGCCGCCCTGTCGCCACCGGAGTTAAAAGCATATCTGGACCTGGCAGCCAGGTTGGGACTGGGAGCCCTGGTCGAGGTGCACACCGGAGGGGAAATAGAAACAGCCCTCAGTGCCGGTGCCGGGGTAATCGGCATTAATAACCGCGATTTGCAGACCTTTAAAGTCGACCTGCATACTACTCTGGCTTTACGGCCCTTAATCCCGCCCGGACATATTGTGGTAAGTGAAAGTGGCATCCATAGCCGCAAGGATGCCCTTCAAGTTGCCGGGGCCGGCGTGAATGCCATCCTGGTGGGAGAAGCCCTGATGACAGCCGCGGATGTCCAGGCCAAAGCAGCCGAATTGCGCCTTGCCTGATGTTAATGCCATTTCATCACCTAAAAGGGGTGGAGTCTCATGGTCAGGATTAAAATTTGCGGTATCAGGAGCGATAAAGAAGCCCGTCTGGTCCTGGACGCCGGTGTCGATACCCTGGGCTTTGTCTTTGCTCCCAGCCCCAGGCAGGTAAACCCGGAAGTTGCCCGCGGGATAATTACTAAACTGCCGCCTTTTACCACGACAGTGGGTGTTTTTGTCAACGAGCCCCGTTACAACATCATGGAAATTGCCTCCTTTTGCCGCCTGGACGTTCTCCAGCTTCACGGTGAGGAGCCGCCGGAGTATTGCCACGGGCTATCCCAGCGGCTCATCAAAACATTTCGCGTCCGTGACAGCAGCTCTATCCAGGCGATGGCTTCCTACCCTGATGTCCATGGTTTCCTGCTGGATACCTATGACCCGGCGGTTGCCGGTGGCAGCGGCCGCACCTTCAACTGGGAGCTGGCCCGTGAGGCTGTAACCTTTGACCGTCCTATCATCCTGGCCGGGGGATTGACACCGGAAAATGTCGGCCTCGCCATTCGTGCCGTCCGCCCTTACGCCGTCGATGTCGCCAGTGGCGTCGAGACCAACGGTTGCAAAGACGCGGGCAAAATTGCGGCATTTGTGGAGGCCGTAAGAAAGGCTGAGTAGGCACCCATGCCGCTAGCGTGGTACCAGCAGAAAGATGAAAATGGCAGTATTGAAGGCGGGGTGAAGCAGGTTCCCGGAGGACGCATTTGCAGCCTTAGTTCAAGGAGCGGATGAGACCCTCGAAAACAGCGCGGCCGCAATTCTTAAGCCCGAAGGGCTTAAGTATGCCGCGCACCATCGCCTGCGAAGCGAG
>DFYS01000010.1 GCA_002383405.1 Moorella sp. UBA4076 | reverse complement strand
TATTCCTTTTTCGCTGCCGCCAGCGCTTCACTGGCGGCATTATACTCGGCCAGAGCCCGGTGGTCTTCAGGATGGGTATCCAGGTAAAGGTTAAAGTCGACGCAGGTAAATTCTAGAGCCATAATCTTCTTTAGCAGATTTAAGCATTGATGATCCATTTTTTCCCCTCCGCCAGGTTGTTTTAAGGTATACGCCGGGGCTGGTAGGGCTGATAGAGTTCGGGGAAAATCGTCCCCCGGGTCAGGGCTTCCATGGGGTCCCACCGGTTAGTAAAATGCTGCCAGGGCACGTAAGCCCGGGCTAACTGGTAAGAGAAGGATTGCTTTTCTACTTGATCCTCGCCGGGACGGACGGTAATACCGCGTTTTTCTTGCTGTTCAGTCATTGGGCACCCTCCCTTAAAGAAATGGCTGAACGTAACTGCTCAGCCCACCTGGCGGTCAGCCTGATAGCAATAGCCCGGAAACCTATATATGGCTGAACGGGTTTGGGATCCTGACGGCAAGCAACGCTAAGGCGGCTTAGAGATGGCAGCCTGAGCAGTTACGGCTAATCTATTATATGCTGGCCAGAGGCGGAATGGTTACCATAAGGTAGGCAGGGTTCCAGATTAAACCATGCACCTGCAGGGTGTTTGTAGTGGCCGACAAAAATGAACCGGGAGGTTTGGCCGGGGGGCCAAAGGGAAGACGGCCCCCAATATGGAAGTATAGCCCGACGACCAATATCCTGGAGAGACATCAGGATGGCGAATACCTGCGGGAATTAAAAGTAACCTCTTCTATGCCACCGGCGTCAACATCATGATCGGCCAGTTTTAAGGCTAAAGGTATTTCCTGCCCCTACCTTGACCGCGCCTGACAAAAGTTAGATAATAGTAATTGCTCAGGCCACCACTATTCTAAAAGCCGCCCTGGCGCTACCTGCCGTCGAGATCACGAGCCCGTCCAGCCATCATATCGGCTTTCCCGGCTATTGCTATCAAGATGACCGCCAGGCAGGCTGAGCAGACGCCCAAGCCGCCGGCGCGGCACCAGCAGAAGGATGAAAANNGACTTCAATCAGGAACTGGCGCAGCTGGTTCATGCCAGCCTCCCGCATCTCGCCTCTCACTTCTCACATCTATTTTCAGGGTAGAAACAAAGGGAAAGAACCGGACGACCACGCCGGCCTGGAGATGAAATTCATGGCGCATCTGTGTGGGGAGGCGGGCGAAATGGTCCTTGAAGGTGAAGATATAACCGACCTCCTGGAAGGGCAGGACCGCTTCCTGGCCGAGCATCTGCATCAGTGGCTGCCGGCGCTGTGCCGCGATATTGAACAAGCCGCCCGTACTGGTTTTTTCCGGGGCCTGGCCCTTTTTACCCGGGGATGGCTGGAAGCCGGCGCTGCCGAGCTAAAGATGGTGCTGGCGGAGGTAAAGATGGATAAAGCCTCGCCGGGGCCGCCCGGCACGGTTACAAGGAGTGAGTAAAATTGGTAAAAGCCGACGACCGCGCCATCATCACCGTCCTGGGTCGCGACAGGGTGGGGATCCTGGCCGGTATTACCGGGGTGCTGGCTGCTGCCGGCGTCAATATCCTGGACATCAGCCAAACGATTCTGCAGGAGTTTTTTACCATGATTATGATCGTGGATCTGCGGGGAAATACCCTTACTCTATCTACCCTGCAGGAGCAGTTGCGGGCCAAGGGTGCCAGCCTGGGGGTTCAGGTAACTATCCAGCGGGCCGACGTTTTTAAGTTTATGCATCGCATTTAGCTGGGGGGCGGGATGTCCTGCCCGCTCCGTTGGCACCAGTAGAAGGCTAAAAACGCGCCCGGCCTTTCTGGGGGCTGAACGCTAAATTTTGCTCGTGCCGCCCTGGCTGGTGCTAAGTTGCCGTTTCGCTGGTGGTCTGTTGAACGCTAAGTTTTACTCGCACCGCCGGCGGCGTAAAGCTTGCTGTATGTTGCCTCTATTTCTGGCAGAACCCTATTTGCGGAGGAAAAAATATGCCAAGCCTGTTCTCCTTTACGCCCCAGGAGATTTTAGAGACTATCCGCATGATCCAGTTCGAGAACCTGGACATTCGGACTATCACTTTAGGCATCAGCCTGCGGGATTGCGCTGCGGCCAATATAGAAGAGACCTGCCGCCGCGTATATGAAAAAATAACCCGGCTGGCCGCCAAACTGGTCTCTGTCGGTGATGAAGTTGCCGCCCAGTACGGCATACCCATTGTCAATAAACGTATTGCTGTGACCCCCATCGCCCAGGTGGGCGAGCCCTCCCATGAGGAAGATTTAACCCCTCTGGCTAAGGCTCTGGATCAAGCGGCAGCGGCAGTGGGCATCAATTTCATCGGCGGCTTCAGCGCCCTGGTGCATAAAGGCTTCACCAAAGGCGACCGCGCCCTCTTTAATTCCCTGCCGGAAGCTCTGGCCACCACGGAACGGGTCTGCGCCTCCATCAATGTGGCCACGACAAAAGCCGGGATGAATATGGACGCCATCAGCGAGCTCGGCCACCTGATCAAGGAAACGGCCCGCCTGACGGCCGCACAGGGCGGCCTGGGCTGCGCCAAGCTGGTGACCTTCTGCAACGCCCCCGAGGATAACCCCTTTATGGCCGGCGCCTTCCATGGCCCCGGCGAACCAGAGGTGGTGCTCAATGTCGGCATCAGCGGGCCAGGGGCCGTCCTGGCAGCCTTGCGCCAGTATCCGGAAGCTGACCTGGGCCAGCTGGCAACTATTATCAAGAATACGGCCTTTAAAGTAACCCGCATGGGGGAACTGGTGGGCCGCGAAGTCTCAAAGCGCCTGGAGGTCCCCTTTGGTATTGTTGACCTCTCCCTGGCTCCCACCAATGCCCAGGGCGACAGTGTGGCGGAAATCCTGGAAGCCATAGGCCTGGAACGCTGCGGTAGCCACGGCACCACGGCCGCCCTGGCTATGCTCAATGACGCCGTCAAAAAGGGGGGCGCCATGGCCTCTTCCTATGTAGGGGGCTTGAGCGGCGCCTTTATCCCGGTGAGCGAGGATAACGGCATGATCCGGGCGGTGCAGGAAGGGGCGCTCAGCCTGGAGAAGCTGGAGGCGATGACGGCCGTCTGTTCGGTGGGGCTGGACATGTTCGCCATTCCCGGCGATACGCCGGCGGAGGTTATCGCCGCCATCATCGCCGATGAGGCAGCCATCGGCATGATTAATAATAAAACCACCGCTGTGCGGGTCATACCCGTCCCCGGGAAAAAGCCCGGGGATATGGTAGAGTTCGGCGGCCTCCTGGGCCGGGCGCCGGTCATGGCGGTTAACCCCTTCAGCCCGGCGGCCATGATCCGCCGTGGCGGCCGCCTGCCGGCCCCCCTGCAGGCGCTGGGGAACTGAATTAGGACGCGACAATATCATACCATGATTCTGCTGCAAAAAGCCTTTGTTAGATTGTTACCATGCTAACCTCCATGTCGCCGCCTGCTGCCGGCGACACAAATAGGAATGAAAATTTATTTTTCACGCTATCACCCCACTTAGGACCGCGGAATAGGGTCATCCTACGATCACAGCACCCAAATTAGCTTGATTTTCGGGCCTGAAGTAGTAAGCTTCCCCCACCAGAACGATAGCGAAGGGGTTTTGCAGGGGAATCATACCTAAAACCAAACAAAGAAAGCCGGCTTCTGGGTAATTTAACCATGAGCTGGCTTTTTTACGTATAAACAGGCCTGGCGACGGTCGATAATATAGCAGAGCGATAAAACCTGAGGTGAAGATCATTGGCTGATAGCAAGCAACCGGGACCGCCGAAGAAACCCCTGACCCTGACGGAACAGGTGTTGCAACAAAAGCAAACCTACGACCAGCAGGCTTACCAGCGCCTGGCGGACAGCGTTAAACCAAGACACAACGTCCTGGTAAATGCCTTTAATGCCTTCTGGGTGGGGGGAAGCATTGCTGCCCTGGCCCAGATTATCACGCTGATTTTCATTGCTAACGGGGTAAACATCCGTGATGCGGCGACGGCAGCCACAATAATTATGATTTTCCTCGGCGCCCTCCTTACCGGTCTGGGCATTTACGATGAAATCGGCAAGGTAGCCGGCGCCGGGTCAATTATTCCTATTACCGGTTTTGCCAATTCGATTGTCGCGCCGGCTATGGAGTATAAACGCGAAGGGTTCGTCTTTGGGGTGGCGGCGCGGATGTTTAATATTGCCGGTCCAGTGCTTGTCTATGGCTTTATTGTTGCTGTGCTGGTCGGGCTGATTGCTTATTTTTTACAATAAACTATCGCCTGCAGAACGCTATTTTCAGAGGCGATGTAGCTATTAAATAGTGCGACCGGGACCAGGTAACAGGCTAATCGTGATAGTCGCTCAAACCTCCCTGGAGGCACCACAGCAGGGTAAAATAGGAGTGAAAACACTTGAGCGCACCCAAAAGGGCAGGGCAACACACCATTCAGTTCGCTAACCCGCCGGTAGTTGTCGCAACGGCGTCGGTGGTGGGGCCGAAGGAAGGGGAGGGCCCTCTCGGACAAACCTTTGACATGGTTATCGATGACAGCTATTTCGGCGAGGAAACCTGGGAGAAGGCCGAGCGCAAGATGCTGGAAGAAGCGGTCAAACTGGTTATCGCCAAGGCGCAGCTCAAATCCCAGGATATTGATTTCCTCCTGGCCGGCGACCTGTTAAACCAGACCATCTCCGCCAGCTACGCCGCCCGGGCGCTGAACATACCCTTCCTGGGCCTGTACGGCGCCTGCTCGACCATGTACGAGGGTATGGCCCTGGCGGCCATGCTCATCGACGGCGGTTTTGCCCACCACGTTGTGGCCGCCTGCAGCAGCCATTATAATACGGCTGAACGCCAGTACCGTTTCCCCACCGAGCAGGGAGTGCAGCGGCCGCCGACGGCCCAGTGGACGGTTACCGGGGCCGGGGCCGTTTTAATGGCCCCGGTGGGCAACGGGCCGCGCCTCACCCATGCCACTATCGGCCGCGTGTTGGATGTCGGCATCAAAGACCCCACTGACATGGGATCCGCCATGGCCCCGGCGGCGGTTGACACCATCGCTCGCCATTTCCAGGACACCGGCCGCACTCCCTTCGATTACGATTTGATTATTACCGGCGACCTGGGCCGGGTGGGGCATGAGATTGCCACCAAACTCCTGGGCGAGCAGAAGTACGATGTAGCCAGGAACTATAGCGACTGCGGCATTCTTATTTATGACCACGAACGCCAGGACACCCATGCCGGCGGCAGCGGCTGCGCCTGCTCGGCGGTGGTTTTTGCCGGCCACTTAATGGGCAAACTAAATGAAGGTCACTACAAGCGCATCCTGGGGGTGGGCACGGGAGCACTTCTTAGTACCACCGCCACCCAGCAGGGCGAGTCCATCCCCGGCATCGGCCACGGCGTAGTGATCGAAAAACTTGGATAAAGGCAGGAAGCGGCGCCTGAAGGGAACCTGCTGCACCCCGCGTCCAGGAGCATTTGATTCGCCAGGACGCTATTTTCAAGCCAGGAGGAACACGACCGTGAGCATCATCATGGCCTTTATCATCGGCGGCCTCATCTGTCTGGTGGGGCAGCTCATTATGGACCTGACCCCCTATAAAGTAACGCCGGCTCATATCCTGGTGGGTTTTGTTACCGGCGGAGCCCTGTTAAGCGCTATCGGCCTCTACGAGCCCCTGGTGAAAATCGGCGGCGCCGGTGCCACCATCCCCATCAGCGGTTTTGGCCATCTTCTCACGCAGGGGACGCTGGAAGCCGTTGAGGCCAAAGGGTTCCTGGGGGCTTTCACCGGCGGGGTTACCGCCGGTGCCGCCGGCATCGCCGCCGCGGTCGTCTTCGGTTTCACCATGGCGGTCCTGTTTAATCCCCGCGGGTAAAAACGGGTAAAAGGGGGACAGCAAATGGCTATCCAGGGCGACATCGTTAAAGTCGACCGCAAAATCGATGTCAACGTCAACTGGATAATGACAGAGATGGGGGTCGACCAGAGTTTTGACGTCATCCGGCGCGACATAACCCTGGCCGACCGCCGCGCCACTCTGTTTTATATCAATGGTCTGGTTAAAGACGAGATTATGACCTATATTTTAACCTCTTTTGCCCGGCTGGAAGAAGAGGACCTGACCCCCAACGCCTTCTTGCAGGTATATAACAAATATGTCAGCTATATCCAGGTAGAAGACCTGGATGACCTGCATAAAGCCGTCGATAAAATCCTCTGCGGTGAAATCGCCCTGGTTGTTGACGGCTTTAATAAAGTAATCTCCATCGATGTCCGCCAGTACCCAGGCCGCATGCCGCAGGAATCGGACCTGGAAAGGGTGGTGCGGGGTTCCCGCGATAATTTCGTCGAAACCCTGCTCTTCAACACCAATCTCTTGCGCCGGCGGGTACGTGACCCCAAACTGCGGGCTGAGGTCCTCCAGGTAGGCAGCCGCTCCAAGACCGACGTGGCGGTGGTTTATATCAAGGATATTGCCAACCCCCGCCTGGTGGACACAATAAAAGAAAAGATTAAAGCTATTAAGATGGACGGCCTGCCCATGGCGGAGAAATCCCTGGAAGAATTCATTTTCCGTGGTAGTTTCTGGAATCCTTTCCCGCGGGTGCGCTACACTGAACGGCCGGATGTAGCGGCGGCCCACATCTTTGAGGGGCACGTCCTGGTGATGGTGGATACCTCCCCCAGTATCATGATTTTACCCACTACCCTCTTTCATCACCTGCAGCATGCCGAGGAATTCCGCCAGCTGCCCATTATCGGTACCTTTTTGCGTGCTGTACGCTTTGTGGGGGTTGCCGCGTCGGTGTTCCTGCCCTCTCTCTGGCTGCTGTTTTCCCTGCAGCCAGGCCTGCTGCCCCCCGGCCTGGCCTGGGTCGGTCCCAAAAAACTGGGCGCTATTCCCCTGGCCTGGCAATTTATCCTGGCCGAGTTGGGGATTAACATGATGCGCATGGCGGCTATTCACACGCCNNCTCTATATGGCCATTGCGGCCGTAGGCATCTTTTCCACCCCCAGCTATGAACTGGGCATGGCCAATACCCTGGTGCGCATTGCGCTGATAATCGGGGTGGGATTATTCCGCCTGCCCGGCTTCGTAGCCGTAACGATGGCCACTTTTTTACTGCTCATGACCACGAAGTCCTTTGGTCTGCCCTACCTCTGGCCCCTCATTCCCTTTAACGGCGGTGCCCTGAAGGATATCCTGGTGCGGCCGCCGGTGCCCCTGCAGAAACTGCGGCCGCGGGTATTGCACCCCCTGGATATCGACCGGCAGCCTTACCCGGAACCGGCCCGCAAGCCTTTACCACGGCAAGCTGCCAGGCAGCAGGGGGAAAGGCAACAGGAAAAAGAGAAACACATCTGGCCGCAATTTATGGAAGGTAAAGATGAGAGTCGTGAAAAATAAGAAGTGGCGCCTGGGGGTGCCGCGCGCCCTATTCTATTATTACTACGGACCCTGGTGGGAGGCCTTTTTTCAAACCCTGGGGGTAGAGGTGGTAGTCTCCCCGCCAACAGGCAAAGAGATTATGGACGTGGGAGTAAGCCTGGCCGTAGCCGAGGCCTGCCTGCCGGTAAAGGTTTATTACGGCCACGCTGCCTGGCTGGCGCCGCAGGTTGATGCCCTGCTGGTACCCCGCCTGGTCAGTGTGGAAAAAAAAGGCTTCATCTGCCCCAAGCTCATGGGCCTGCCCGATATGCTGCGGGCGGCCCTGAAGCCCTGCCCGCCGATTATCGACACCACGGTTAACCTGGCCCGCCAACCGGAGAAAGGCCTGGCGGCAGCTGTGCAGGGTATGGCCGGCGCTATTGGGGTAAAAGGCCGCGTTGTCGAGCAGGCTGTAGCGGCGGCGACAAACCGGTACCGTTCCTGGAACGATTGGCAGCAGGGCTATAACCTGGACGCAGCTGCTGGCGGCGATGACCGGCCTGCTGCCAGGGTTGACACTTCCAGTTCCGGGGAAGCTCCCGGTAGCAGTGCCGGTAAAATCGCGCCCACCCTGCCCGGGAGCAGCGGCGGGCAGCCAGGCGGGGAGTCCTCACCGCTGGTCGGAGTCATTGGCCACAGCTACCTCATCGATGACCGGTATCTCGGCATGGATATCCCGGCCAAAATCGCCCGGTTGGGAGGGAAGGTGATCTTGCCGGAAAACCTGGTTGCCGCTCAAATGGAAACGGCCTGCCGGCAGCTGCCGAAACGGATCTACTGGACCCTGGGGTGGAAAATTATGGGTGCAGCCCTGCACCTGATGGAACAGGAAGAAGTCGCCGGGCTGATTCACCTGACAGCCTTTGGCTGCGGGCCCGATTCCCTGGTGGGCGATCTGGCCGAGCGCTACGCCCGGCGCCGGGGCAAACCATTTTTACTGGTGACTTTAGACGAGCATAGCGGCACGGCCGGGTTGGACACCCGCCTGGAGGCCTTTATGGATATGCTGCGACGGAGGCGACCGGCATGAAGGTAACCTTCCCCCATATGGGCCACCTGTGGCTGGTGCTGAAGGTGGTCCTGGAAGGCATCGGCCTCGAGGTGGTGGTACCGCCGCCCTGTACCCGCCGCACTCTGGAGCTGGGCGTACGCCACGCCCCGGAGTCAGCCTGCCTGCCTTTGAAGGTTAACCTGGGCAATTTCCTGGAAGCGAAGGAGCAGGGTGCTGACACCATCGTCATGGCCGGCGGGGTGGGACCCTGTCGCATCGGCTATTACGCCCAGGTCCAGCAAGAGATCCTGCGGGACATCAATTGTGATTATGAAATGGTAGTCTTCGAGCCGCCGGACGCCCACTTTTCTGAAGTCCGGGACAAGGTGAAATACTTAAACCGCCGGCCCTGGCAGGAGGGGGTGCACGGGGTAATCCTGGGCTGGCAGAAGGCCTGCGCCGTAGACGACCTGGAGCAAGAGGTACAACGCCTGCGGCCGCGGGAAGCCAGTCCCGGCCAGGCTGACGCTGTTTTCCAGCAGGCCCTGGCAGCCCTGGATAGCGCCGCTAACCGGAAAGCAATCAAAAGGGCCGTTAAAGAAACAAAAGCGACCCTGGCGGCTATTCCCCGGCAAGCGGACGCCCCCTTGCTCAGGGTGGGGATTGTCGGTGAAATATATACCGTCCTCGAGCCCCTGGTCAACCTGAACATCGAAAAGCGGCTGGGGTCCCTGGGGGTAGAAGTAGTACGCGGTCTTTTCCTCAGCCGCTGGATTAATGACAACCTCTTTAAGGGCCTTCTACCCCTGCCGGGCCATCACCCGGAAAAAACGGCGCCACCCTTTTTAAACCACTTTGTCGGCGGTCACGGTTGGGAGTCGGTGGGGGACACAGTCGCCTTTGCCCGGCAGGGCTATGACGGCGTCATCCAGCTGGCACCCCTGACCTGTATGCCGGAGATCGTCGCCCATTCGGTCATGCCGGCCGTGCAGCGGGCGCAGGGGATACCCGTAATGACTATCTACCTGGATGAGCAGACAGGTGAGGCCGGCCTGCAGACCCGCCTGGAAGCCTTCGTCGATATGCTGCACTGGCAGAAAAGAAAAAGAGCAATCTGAGCAGACGCCCGTGCCGCTAACGCGGTATCAGCAGAGGGACGAAAATGGCGGTAGGGTGAGGGGTGGGGCAGGTTCCCGGAGGGCGCATTTCACCTCGCACATCTCATCCTGGAGGTGTATATAGCCAGTGTCAACTATTTATCTCGGTATAGACGTCGGCTCCGTCAGCACCAATGTCGTGGTCCTGGACCAGGAGGGGCAGGTGCTGACCTCCGTCTACCTGCGTACCCACGGCCAGCCCATCGTAGCCGTTCAGGAGGGCCTGCGCCAGGTTGTCAATACCCTGGGCCGGGACCTGCATGTCGCCGGTGTCGGCAGCACCGGCAGCGGCCGCTCCCTGGCAGCTGTCATGGCCGGGGCCGATGTGGTTAAAAACGAGATTACCGCCCACGCCGTCGCTGCCAGTTACGCCGTGCCCGGGGTACAGACAGTGCTCGAGATCGGCGGCCAGGATTCCAAGATCATCATCCTGCGCCAGGGCATTGTGACGGACTTTGCCATGAACACCGTCTGCGCTGCCGGCACCGGGTCTTTTCTGGACCAGCAGGCGGCTCGCATCGGTATCCCCATTGAGGAATTCGGCCGGCGCGCCCTCGAATCCCGCAACCCGGTGCGCATTGCCGGCCGCTGTGCCGTCTTTGCCGAATCCGATATGATCCATAAGCAGCAGCAGGGCCATCCCCTCGAGGATATTATCGCCGGTTTGTGCGAAGCCCTGGTGCGCAACTACCTGAACAATGTCGGTAAGGGCAAAGAAATCCTGCCCCCGGTGGTCTTCCAGGGCGGGGTGGCGGCCAACGCCGGCATGCGTAAGGCCTTTAACCGTACCCTGGGGACGGAGGTCATTATCCCGGAACACTATGGTGTGATGGGAGCCGTTGGGGCGGCCCTGCTGGCGCGGGAAGCCGGGGTGAAGACCAGCGCCTTCCGGGGCTTCGACCTTGCCGAGCGGGAATTCCACAGCGGTGGTTTTGAGTGTAAGGGCTGTTCCAACCATTGTGAAGTGGTAGAACTGAAAGAAGGCCGCCGGTTACTGGCCCGCTGGGGCGACCGTTGCGGCAAGTGGAGCAACGCGGTAGCGGTATAAAAACAAGTCCGCGTCCTTTCCAGGCGCGGACTTGTTTTTACCCGTTCCCAGCGTCCACTTCCATATTGCCCAGGGCGGAAGAGA
>DFYS01000175.1 GCA_002383405.1 Moorella sp. UBA4076 | reverse complement strand
TTTTTTTATGTCTTTTGCCAGCAACCTTTTGTGACTGCTTAGCCACCGACCCTGACTGAGGTATACCGCCAGCGGAGTAAAGGCCGCTAAAGCGGCACCATCATAATGATGAGAAAGCAGCGTGGCAGACTTCACGTGGCAGACTTCAATCTGGAACCCGGTGCTCTACCGGCAATATAGCGACTTGTGAATGGGAAGTAATTTTTAAGGTGGAGAAAGCTTCCAACTCAAATCCGTAAATCCGGCTAATTGGGCTCTATGCTACTCTCTTACGGCTCGAAGAAGTCCTGTTACCCGCTGGTCACCACAGCCGGCAGGTTCGTCTCCCGACTCTCTTACGGCTCGAAGAAGTCCTGTTACAGCAAAATCACACCGCACATAATAAGTGTGTAAAACAGATCTGTTTTCGATTGCAAATTCATGGTATATTATAATTATGGCAGCTAGAAAGATCCCTATGGGGGTAGCATAAAATGGAAGAACTGCACGAACCCCTGGCCCAATACCTGGCTTCTCGTCCGCAGCCACCTGGAAAAATGAGCTTTACTGAGTTTCTCAACTGGTGTGACGAAGATACTTGGGCGGAGTGGGTGGACGGGGAGGTAATTATTTTGACGCCGGCTTCTTTACGCCACCAGGAAATCAAAATGTTCCTGGCCGGTATCATGAGCGAATTTACACGTTACCATCATCTAGGCCGCGTCATCGATGCTCCATTTGTCGTCCGCTTGCCCGGAAATTTAAAGCGTGGTCGTGAACCTGATATTATCGTTATCCGAACTGAACAGTTACCATTGTTAAAGGAAACCTATTTTGATGGTTCTCCGGATGTAATTGTCGAGATTATCTCCCCCGAGAGTTATGCACGGGATCGCCTGACAAAATATCATGAATATGAAACCGCCGGAGTTAAAGAGTACTGGTTACTCGATCCTGACCAGCACCACAATATATTCTACCGTCTAGGCGAGGATGACAGCTACCATCCAGTTCCATATAAAGAGGGGATTTTCTATTCAGAAGCCCTGCCCGGCTTCTGGTTAAAACCCGCCTGGCTGTGGCAGAAACCCCTCCCTTCCCTGCTTACTGTTATGAGTGAACTGGGAATAAAGTAGAAGGTCAGGACCCCGTCCTGAAACGCAAGCTGTTCAGACCACACCCGTTCGATAGACGTACTAAAGACCACTGGCCGGGGTTTAAGCCCCGGCCAGTTTGAGCAGTGGTTCCAGATCGTTTGGTTTGGTGAAGAAATCCTGGTAGAGGTCGCCGTATGCCTGCAAGCGCGCCCTGGCGGTATGAATGTTAAAGTCAGCCAGGGTAAAGTCTCCCTGCAACATAAACGCCAGTGCGGTTTTGCCGATAGCTAATCAAAGCCCGGCAACGATAGTCTCATTCGTTACCGGGCTTTCTGTAGAATTATTATCGTGCTGCTGTTGCTACCCGCCTTACGGTCTGAAGCCCTGCTCCGCCGGTATGGCCAGGGTGTTCTGTTCCTGCAGGGTGGCCAGATCGTGGGCCTTGATCATCGCCTGCGAGAGGGTGTAAAGGGAATTATCAATATAGAGGATGCGGTTGACGTTTTTCGGGCTGTCATACCAGTGCTGGCCGGCCTGCAGGTAGTCCTGGTCGTCCAGGTGGCTGATGCGGCCGCGCAGGGTAAAGCCCTGCTCCAGGTTGAGATTATAAACGTAAGCCCCCTGGAAGGTGAAATCGCCGTAAGCCGGCGGGCTGCCGGGGCTAAAAGCCCCCGCCTTGTTCTTTACTTCCATGACGGTGACGGGGAAGGCCAGCAAGCCCTTCTCCCGGTCAAAGAGCAGCGCCTTGTGGTTATGCAGCAGCTCGGAGTCGGTGCCGCGGTCGCCGATGATCTCCTTGAATTTCTCCACCGGGTGCTGGACGTCGCTGACGTCGAACAGGGCCATTTTCATCCCCTGGTAAAAGGCCATGGTATTCTGTTCGCTACCCGGAGAGCCTTCGATGGCCATTTCGATGGTGTCCTTGCCGAAACCGATGATATGGTTTTCGTCATAGGGGTGCAGGTAGTCACTGTAGCCGGGGATCTTCAGAGCGCCCAGGATTTTGGGCTGCTGCGGTTCCTGCAGGTCGATGACAAAGAGGGGGTCGACCTTCTTGAAGGTGACCATATAGCCGCGGCCGCCCAGGAAGCGTACCGAATAGATGCGCTCGCCGGGGGCGATGCCCTCCAGCCGGCCGGTGATCTGCAGTCCCGCATCCAGGACATAGACATTGTTTTGCGAGGCAGAGGCGTCGCTGCGCCAGACCTCGCCCCTGGTGGTGGCGATGCGGAAGTAACCCTGGTGCTCGTCCATGGAGAACTGGTTTAAGATCCGCCCCGGCACCTCGCCCTGGCCGCGGTACTGGAAGCGGCCGTTATCCAGGGCGAATTTATAGAGGCTGGTCTTTTCCTCCGCTGCCGGTGCGGGGCCGGGCCAGATGCGCGGGCCACGCGGCGGCGCTATGTCGATGGCCACCGGCGTATCCGGACGCACCTTTGTATCCGGCTGGTCGGCCGGGGCCGGCTGCGGCAGTGGTTGGACTTCCCCCGCCCGGTAGTGGGTGACGGCAACATACAGGTTCTCGGGGGAGGCGTAGATGTTCTGCCCGGCGCCCAGGTAGGTGGCTACCTGCATTTTCTCCTGCTGGCGCTCCAGGTTCAGGCCGGCTACCAGCAGGTAATTGGGATCAACGAAGTCAGGGAAATAGCGGATATCCTGGTAATCAATGGACGACCAGCTGGAGCCGCGAGCGGAATCGCGATAGGACGGCCGCGCCTCGCCATTCTCCTTCATGATGTAGTAGTAGTCCAGGTAGCGGTTGGCCACCAGGTAGAGGGCGGCGCCGATCTTGCGTGAGGAAACGTAGTTCCCTTCCAGTTCCACCTCGCGGACCTTTTGCAGGTTGGCCTTATCGCTCAAATCATAAACAAGCGCTTTGACTACTGCCTCCCGGCGCGGCGGCGGGGGATAGATTTCCGGCACCGGGATGTCGGGACGCAGCGGTGGGGCTGCTTTTGCTTGGCTGCCGGCTGCGGCGACCTGCCCCTGCTCCGGCGACGGCGGGGCTACCCGGGCCGTACCGCCGCCGGCCGCGGCGTTGTCCGCCTGCCCTGATGCTCGCGAGGTCTCCCCGGCCGCACCCTGCGCGACTCCCGGTGATTGCGGGGACACCCCGCCAGTCGCCTGCGGTCCTCCGNNTCCGGGCGGCTGCCAGGGGACATCCCGGTAGGTGGAGCCGATGACCACCAGGTATTTGTCGTCAACGTAAAGCTCCTGCGGGGTGAATTCGCCTGCAGCAAATTTCAGGATACTGACCACCTGCATCGCCGTCGCCGGGTAGGCCCGCGCTACCACCACCCGGCTACCGTTGACCTGGTAGATATACTGGCCGTCGGTTTTGACCAGGTCGGCCTCGTCGACACCGGCCACCTGGACGTTGGTGCGGGAGTAATCCGCTCCCGCAGCCGCGACCGCAACCGGCGCCTGTGGTGCTGGTGCGGCCTCCTGGACTGTGTCCGCTGCCATACCTGATTTCATCGTCCCGACCCCGGCGCCGTAACCGGGGTAGATGCGCTGCGCCTGCTCCAGCAGGGCCTTCAGGTTGGCGTAGGAACCAACCACCGGCAGCTCTGGCGGCTGGCCTGAACTATTCCCGGAACTACCGGCAGCGCCGCTGGCGCCGAAGGCGGCCCCGTTTACCAGCTGGGTCAGCGCCGGGACCGACCCGGAGGTAACCAGGAGCACCAGGGCCACAAACATCAACGGCAGGAGGACCAGCGATAACCTTTTCATCAGCTTCACCATCCTTACAATTTTTATGGTGGATTTTGCCTTTATTGTTGCATCTATATAGACGCTGGCTATCCCCGCCAGGTTCCCGCAGCCGAAAAAAATATTGCCTCCTCCACCGGCCGCATGGCACTTCGGATGCAGATTAGTACCTTACGGCTTCAAANNATAAAAAACAAGTTGTTTGGGCCGCCATATCCAGCAAGGGAGAAATGGTCACGCCGGCAAGATCGGGCTGTGGGCAGAGCCCGCATTGGAGCGTTAAACCTGCTCAATCGCTGCTTCTCGAAAGACTATTTACACATTTCTCCCTAATTTATTCCTGACTCCCCTGCAAAAACCCCTTCGCTATCGTCCTGGTGGAGGAAGATTGCTACTTCAGGCCCGAAAATCAAGCTGATTTGGATGCCGTAATCGCAGGATGACCTTATTCCGCGGTCCTAAGTGGGGGCTGATAGCATAGTAACAATCTAATAAAGGCTTTTCGCAGCAGAATCATTCCTCAGTTTCACCATGCCTGCTGCCCGATGTAACGAACCGAGCTGCCCGCAATTAGTATTTAGCTATAGAAAGGAGCAATCAAATATGCTACAATAAAACCACAAAAGTGAGGACCCAGGGGTCCAAGAAAAAATAATTATAACAGCTCCAACGTTGTTCACCCGCCATTATCACGCACCCGATCGGCCACCGTATAGGCTTTCCCCGGCTATTGCCATCAGTTTGGCCGCAAGGCAGGCTGAGTAGACACAGATAATTAAGTAAGGTGTCCCCGTAATTTCCGTAATTTCTTTCACGTAATTTCAAGATAGACACCCATGCCGCCGGGCGGCATCAACAGCAGGATAAAAATGGTAAACGGTGTTATTTTCAGGATAGCGGGGAGAGATTAGCGGATGTCAGAAGAACTTGACGTCCTGCAGGATATATCCCGACGGTTGGGTCTGGCCGGAATTCCTTACATGATAACCGGCTCTATGGCCATGAGCTTATACGCCCGACCACGTATGACCAGAGATATTGACATCGTTATCCTGTTGTCTGTCGAGAATGTAGACCTTCTTATAACCACCCTGGATAAAGCCTACTATGTCGACCATGATAGTGCTCGCCGGGCGATACATGAACCACCGCATATGTTCAACGTAATCCATGAGCAGTATATAGTAAAAGTTGATTTGATTTTAAGACCGGACACTGACTATGCGCGTACAGCCTTTAAACGTCGCCGTTCTTGCGACCTGTTCGGGCAAACGGTCTGGGTTATCACACCGGAGGACTTGATCCTTGCAAAGTTAAATTGGGCGCGGGATAGTCATTCTGAGCTTCAGCTCAACGATGTACGGGCTTTGTTGCGCAGTGAGGAGCTGGATATGTTTTACATCGAAAAATGGATCCCCAAACTGGCACTGCAATCTATTTGGAAGATGGTGCGGTCTTGAAGGATACTGACCCTAAAGTTGATGCGATCTACGAGAAGATGTTGTTGTCACGGGCGGGAGTTGAACGCATGCGGATGGCCAGTTCTATGTATACTACAGCAAAAGCACTTATTCTGGTCTCACTACGGGAGAAATACCCCCACGCTTCGGATGCGGAATTCCGGGGCATCCTTTTTTTGAGAATTTACGCGGAAGACTTCTCTGCCGAGCAACGGACTAAAATTTATCGACACCTGGTAGGCGAATCGGATTAGGAGTAGTTTGCAGCGAGCCTGGTTTTTTAGCTATTAAGAGCTCAGCGCTTGAATCAACGTTTTAAGGGCAGACGCTCATGCTGCTGGCGCGGCACCAGCATAAGGATGGGGCTAGAACATCAAGCAAGCCCGGCTGCAACAGCCGGGCTTACCTGCTGGTTTCTTATGATCACATTGAAAAGTATTCATGCAACTTGAGAGCTGGTTACTCATCCTGCAGGCAAAGTTCTATTTTTGTGTCAGCCTGCCCTGTTTAATTTCAGCGCAGGGCGATAAGCACCAGAGCCAGGGTGCAAAGCAGGCAGGCGGCTATTACCCCTGCGTCCAGGGCGCTGAAGGTCGACGTCCTTAGCGATGTGCGCGGGCCGGCGCCGAAGCCGCGGGTTTCCATGGAGATGGCCATGGTCCGCGCCCGCTGGACGGACACCAAGAGCAGCGGCAGGGCCAGAGGGACGATGCCGGCCAGGCGCCGGAAAATATTGCGGCTCTCCAGGTCATAGGCCCGCGCCCGCTGGGCCTGGACGATAAGGTGCAATTCCTCCTGCAGGGTGGGAATAAACCGCAAGGAGGTAACCAGCATCAGGGCGTAGACGTAGGGCACGCGCAGTTTCTCGACGAAGGCGACGATCATCTCTTTCGGCGGCGTGGTGGCGAGGATGACCGGAATGGTGGAGGTCATGGCCAGCATCCGTAAAGCCAGCATGGTACAGGCTGTGAGACCCACGTCGGTGACCCGGCCGAAACCTAACCCCGGTATGAGGGTAAAAACCGTGTTGCCCTCACCGATCAAAAAAATCTGGAACAGGATGAAGATGCCAGCAAAAATAATTAGCCCCCGGATGGCCGGCAGGATCGTCTTGAGGATCCCTCCGGCCAGGGCGACGACCAGGACGGAGGCCCAGAGGCCCAGCAGGGGCAATGGCTGCTGGAAGGCAAAGGCCACGGTGATGACGGCCAGGGACCAGGCGACCTTGGTCAGGGGATTGAGTTCATGCAGGAAGGACCTGGCGGGCATCCTTCTTCCCCCTTAAAACGCCTATAATGGCGGCATATAATTCCTCGATTGTCGTCACCGGCGGCAGGAGACCGGCGGCCTGATAAGCCCGGGCCAATTGTATGGCCTGGGGCGGCAGCAGGCCGGTGGCCGCCAGGATATCCTCGCGGGCAAAAACAGCGGCCAGGGGGCCGTCCAGGAGCAGCTTTCCCCCGCCCAGGACCAGGGCGCGCTCGGCAAAGCAGGCGACCATCTCCATGTCGTGGCTGACGCAAAGTACCGTGTGCCCCTGCCGGTGCAACTGCTGGATAATGGTCATGATCTCCAGGGCTTCACGGTAGTCCTGGCCGGTGGTGGGTTCGTCCAGGACCAGGACCGGCGGCTCCATGGCCAGGATCGAAGCCAGGGCCACCCGCTGGCGCTGGCCTTTGCTCAGCTGCCGGGGATTGGCCTCCAGGTAGGGAGTGAGGCCGACGGCAGCCGCCGCCCCGGCTGCCCGCTCCGCCAGGGCGCGTCCTTTGAGGCCCAGGTTTCTGGGACCGAAGGCCAGCTCCTCCCGGACGGTGGGCAGGAAGAGCTGGTGGTCCGGGTTCTGGAAGAGAAACCCGACCCGGCGGGCCAGCTCTGCTACCCGCACGCGGCTGGTATCCAGGCCGCCGACCATGAGGCGACCTGCGGTTGGTTTCAGCAGGCCGCCCAGGAGCTTCAACAAAGTGGTCTTGCCGGCGCCGTTCGCGCCGATGAGGGCCACGAACTCTCCTGCTTTGATCTCAAAGGAAAAACCCTGCAGGGCGCGGAAACCATTGGGGTAGGTAAAGGCGACCGCTTCCGCCCGGATCATATCAATTCCTCCCATGTGAGATGTAGGATGTTTTGGTTCTATGATGGCGGTATACCGCCAGGAGGGGGCCCTTCGGAAATGATACTGGCAGTTATTGTCTTCTGCAAGGGAAAGCGCCTGTACCTGCAGGCCCCAGTAAACGCTCCAGTTCCCGGCAGCCCTGGTCTACCTCCAGGGGCAGGTCCCCGTGGTAGGCCCCGGCGCGGCGCAGCAAGCGAAAAAGGGTCGTCACCGGCGGTATCTCCAGGCCCAGCTCGGCGACCAGTTGATCCTGATTCAGGACCTGGCGCGGGGCAGCGTCGGCCACAATGCGGCCCTGGTGCAGGCAGACCATCCGGGGGACCAGTGGTGCCAGAAGGCTGACCTTCTGCTCGATTAAAATAATAGTCATACCATAATCGCGGTTAAAACGCTGCAGGAGGTTGACGATTTCCAGGCTGCTCCGGGGGTCAAGCTCGGAAGTCGGTTCATCCAGGACCAGGATGCGGGGCTGCAGGGCCGCGGCGGCAGCGATGGCTACCTTCTGTTTCTGGCCGCCGGAAAGCTGGCTTAAAGGGCGGTGGCGCAGGCCGGTGATGGCCACCATCTCCAGGGCCATGGTAATGCGTGCCCGCATCTCCTCGCGGGGTACGGCCAGGTTTTCCAGGCCGAAGGCCAGCTCATCCTCAACGGTTTCAGCTACCAGCTGTGCCTCCGGGTCCTGGAAAACACTGCCGATAATCCCGGCCAGGCGGGCGCAGGGAGTAGTCGCCGTGTCCCGGCCGGCGACTGTCACCCGGCCGGCCAGGCGGCCGCCCTGGAAATTGGGGATGATGCCATTGAGGGCCAGAGTGAGGGTAGTCTTGCCGGCCCCGGTAGGTCCGGTGAGGCCTACAAATTCCCCCGGTCGTATCGCCAGGTTGATCCCCGCCAGGGCTGCTGCCTGGCTGTCGGGGTAGTAAAAGGTGAAGTTTTCGATTTTGATGATGGGCTCCATCATGTGTTCCCCCAGACAGATGTACAGTAATCGCTACGGGGCTGGTGGTGCAGGCTGGCCTTTCATCAGTGCCCGCCAGCCCCTGCCTCCCTGCACGACCATCTTTATGGCAGCTTTGTAGCAGGTACGTCCATACTCCTATCGGCCTCCCCGGTGGCTGCATAATACCTACATGTTTTTCATGATCTGCTTCAGCGGGAAGTAGATGACCTGGGCCAGGATGGCGTTAAAGATACCGGTTACGATAACCACCAGCAGCAGATAGGTATAGGCCGGGTTTTGGGGCAGGGTGGCGAAAAGGGTGACGGCTTTGAAGATGGTGATATAGGTAAAACCGCTGGCGAAGGTGCCCAGGAAAGTAACGACGAAGGGTTTAATCGTTTTCAGCAGGCCGTTTTTGTCAAAGGGAAGGTAAAGTAAAAGAGCGGTAGCAATGGCTCCTGCCGGTTCGCTGGCGAAATTCAGGTAGGGCAGCAGGGATTTGGTGGTCAGCTGGCAGACGGCGGCGGCCACCAGGCCGATGCCCAGCACCTGGGGCAGGCGGGGTTTCAGGAGCATAATGGCCAGGACATACATGCCGATGACTACGTTGGGGGTAATACCGAAGAAAGGCGGGATAACCAGGCGTAACGCCGCCCCCGCCGCCAGCAGGACGGCTACCACAACTACGTCCACTGCCTGCAGGCCCTGTTTCTCCACCCGGGTCAGTTTGACTTCTTCCACGATGATTGCCTCCTTGATGATAGAATTATTGCTGCCGGCAGGCCAACCGCCACCGGCTGATAAATACAAAAACAGCCTGACGAAAACCGCCAGGCTGTTATTGCCTCCACTCCGGCCAGTCTCGTCTCGCCTCAACTCTTAACCCTGCTCAACTCAGCTNNTACCTGTCAAGGGGAAATTTCCAGGTTGTGCCCTGCTGATTGCTGGCCAACCTGGTAACTCTGACTTCTACGTGGTATCCTAGACTAGGGCCTACTAATAATTCTTGTGCGGTTTTAAGGTCTTCACTCAATTGATGCGGCAATCCGGAGCATCTCATCCAGGGTTAATTCACTGCTGCTATCCTGCAACATGTAATAGACACCATTATCAGCCCACTTGAGAATATGCCCGGCTTTAACCGTGGGTTCCGCCCCCATGTTAATCACCGGATACTCGCACCAGTACGCCGTTTTATTACCGGCTTTAACTTCTTTTACGGCGTCGCCGCCCTGGAAGAATCTCTGGTCGTTAGTCAGCATCAGGCTTAAGACAAGATGCTGTTGCCCCGCGAGCAGCTTCCGATAAAGAACCTGCACATAGCCCTTGCCGTTATTCCATTTGTCGGCGCTGAGACCGCCATCTTGCTCATAGCCCTCCGGCAGGTAAACAGGCAACGCGACGGGAAACCCGGCGGCTGCTTCGGCTGCCGTTTTATTGTCCACGGTTTGGGCATCAGTAATCAGTGGTTTTACTCCTTTGCTTCTTCCAGCGACGTCAGGAGAATTGACGACCACAGGTTGGACTGCTTCTTTAACTACTGCGTAGCCTACGTCTGTCCGGATGACTTTATAGCTAATAATAGCCTGGATTCTTTCCGTGGCCCAGGCCCGGGCCCTGGGCGAAACACCGAAGGTTAAGCCGCCTGCCAGGAATATGCCACATAGGGCTATCGCGGCAGCCTTTTTCCAGGCTGGCTGCCAGAAAAACAGGTAACTCTTCAACTTCTGACCGATGTACAAGCCGCCTTTTTGTTCAGTAGTTGTAATGCCCTCCTTAACCCGCTCCCATATATCCTGTGTGGGATCAATTTCCGCCGCTTTACTGGCTAAGACCGCACGGAGATATTGTTCAAGTTGCATTTGCTTTACACTCCTTTTTAGTCCCTTAAGTCCGAACATCTTCGCAAAGTAGAAAGAAAATATCGCGGCAGGATTTTGGTTCCGGCTAGTCCGGGTTGGGTTGTACAACCATATCTTCACGGTGGAGATGTTCTTCCTCATCCGGGGAAGAAGGCGCTAACCCGTATTGCTTGAGTTCAGAGGCCAATTGTTTTCTGGCGTTATGCAGGCGCGATTTAATGGTACCTTCCCGGCAGCTGAGTACATGGGCTATTTCTTTAATCGTGAGTTCGTTGAAGTAATAAAGGACAATAGTGGTTCGCAAAGGGGCATTAAGTCGGCCGATAGCTTTCTGGACTATATTTTGCTGCAGTATGGCTTCCACGGCTTCGGCAAGGTTGGTATCATTAACCAGGAATTTGTTGCTGCTGTCAGCAAGAGATTCCAGCGAAAGCTCACCCTTTTCTTTGGCCATATGACGCCAGCTTAAACGGGTTAAGATCCGGTAAAACCATGCCTGAAACATCGCGGGGTTGTGCAACCATTTAATTTTTCGGTAACAATGGATAAAGGCCTCTTGCGCGATGTCTTCAGCCATATCCTTGCGGCCTGTTAATATATAGGCTGTACGAACGGCTTTGGCACCGTGACGTTCGACCAGACTGCTGAAGGCATCTACATCGCCTTGCTGGCAGCGCTGGATCAAGTCATCCATATCTGCACCACCTTCGGTTTTGGGAGCTCCCTCTATTATAAAAGAGGCAGCGTTGCCGGGAAAGGTTCACTGTAAGCGGCAATTTCAAGATACTAATAAAGGCTTTTTGCAGCAGAATCAAATATAACTTGGCTGGGAATCGTACCGAAAAGACGGATACGATTCCCAGCCGGTTTATGGATATCTGTTTCTGATAATGTAATGTATTTAAGAAAGCAGTTTTTCGTAACATTTGATACTGTTTGCACGGCCCCGCTCCGTGAGCCTGACCAATTCCCCGGAAAATGCAATACTCCGGTCTTGCTCCAACAAAGCCAAAATTTTACCCGTAAAGCGGCCTTCCCAGTGTAATTGAGCCTGGATGGTATCAATGCCACATTCCGCTGCCTCCTGCTCGCTGCCTTCGTGGTTATACAAATGAAACAGCAGGGTCATCTTGGCAAACTCGATTTTCTGATTCCTTCGTCTGAAAAGAGAACTGATCAATCCTCTGCGGGGCGCGAAAATAAACACGGACAGGAAAACCAACCCCGTTACCACCGCCATGCTTCCCGCGATGGAGACATCCAGCAACGCCGCCGCCTGATATCCAAGAATTCCGTTAACAATACCGATCGCTCCGCTTAAAATCAACATCCGCTTGAGATCATCCGTCAGCAGATAAGCGGTTACAGGCGGTCCGATCATAAAGGCCACTACCAGCACGGAACCTACCGCCTGAAACGCGCCAACCGTGGTAAGGGATACCAACGTCATCAGTCCATAGTGCACCAGCGCGGGAGAAAAGCCCAGCACAGCGGCCAGCATGGGGTCAAATATCGCCACTTTCAGTTCTTTGAAAAAAACAATGATCGCCGCCAGATTGATCAGCAGCAAAATCCCGGTTGTGTAAATCGCCTTTGCTCCGATATCCATACCGCCTATGATCATCCGGTCAAAGGGAGCAAAAGCCAGCTCCCCTAAAAGTACCGAGTCGGTATCCAGATGCACCGACCCGGCATAACGGGTAATCAGGATAATGGCGACGGAAAAAAGCAGCGGGAACACTACGCCAATAGCGGCGTCCTCGGCCAGCAGCCGCGTCCGGCTGAGTGTTTCTGTCAGCCATACAGTGACAACGCCCATCAGCGCCGCGCCCGCAATCAGCAGCGGAGAGGAAAGATCGTGAGTCATAAAAAAAGCCAGTACAATGCCCAGCAGAATGGTATGAGTGATAGAATCCGACATCATGGACATTTTCCGGAGCACCAGGAATACGCCCGGGAGGGCGCAGGCCACCGCCACAATCACGGCAATGATTTGGATTTCAATTTGTGGGGCCATTTGGCACACCTTCTTCCAGCTTATATAAGACCCTGTTTTTCCTGCGTTGGTACACGCGGTGCAGCACGCCTCTGCCCGGCGCACACAATACGCTCATCACTGCAATGGCACTGATACAAACTACTATGGCAGGCCCCGTGGGCAGCCTTGGAACAAGGGAGCTGACCGCCGTTCCCAAAACGCCCGATATGGCTCCAAACAGGGCGGACAGAATCACCATCACCCACAGCTTATTAGTCCACTGACGGGCCGCAACGGCCGGAGTAATCAGCATGGCACTCATCAGGATTACGCCCACCGTCTGCAGGCCGATAATGATGGCAAGCACGACCATGAACGACAACAGCAGGTTTAGTTTCTTGGGCGAAAAGCCCAGGCTCTGGGCGAAACCGCTGTCAAAGGTAAAAAGTTTGAATTCCTTCCAGAACAGAATGACAAGAACCAGCAAAACCGTACCGCAAATAGCTATTAAGAGGATATCGCGTTGCATTAGCGTGGAAGCCTGCCCGAAAATGAAGCGCTTCAGTCCCGCCTGATTGGAGTTGGGTATTTTCTGCACATAGGTAAGCAACACAAGTCCCAGGCCAAAGAACACGGACATCACCAGCGCCAGCGCGCTGTCAAACTTCACACGGGTATGCCTCACAATGCTAACAATAAAGAAAGTTGCCAGCAGGCCGGAAACCAGTGCGCCCAGCAGAAGCGTTTCCGTGTTTTTATTTCCCAACAGAATAAAGGCCATAACCACGCCGGGCAGGGCGGAGTGAGACACTCCGTCCCCCAACAGGCTCTGTTTGCGTAGTACCGCAAAGCTGCCCAGTACCCCGCTGATCGATCCCAAAAGGGCGGAGCCGAGGGCTACCGTTTGAAAAGTATAATCCTGAAACAGGGCGATAACATCGCTCACATCATACCACGCTCCTCAGAAGCGCACCGAAGCTGTGATACGTCTTTTTTAAGTTTTCCTCGTGGAAAACTTCTTCCACCGGTCCGCTGGCAATCACGCGAAGGTTAATGAGGGTGACCCAGTCAAAGTAGACCGGCACGGTCTGGAGGTCATGGTGGACCACCACAACAGTTTTGCCTTGTTCCTTCAACTCTTTCAGCAGCACTACAATAGATCGTTCCGTCTGTGCATCCACACCCTTGAAGGGTTCGTCCATAAAGTAGACCTCCGCTTCCTGGGCCAAAGCGCGGGCCAGAAATACCCGTTGCTGCTGGCCTCCGGAGAGCTGGCTGATCTGCCGGGCAGCGTAATCCTCCATGCCGACCTTCATCAGTGTCCGCTTTGTAAGCTCGATATCCTCTTTGCGAGGGCGGCGAATCCACCCCAGCTTACCGTAGCATCCCATGAGCACCACATCCTGCACCGTAGCCGGAAAGTCCCAATCTACGCTGTCGCTCTGCGGCACATAACCGATGCTGTTTTTCAGGACTCGCATCTCACCGCCTCCGTCAAGAAAGCGTACAGCGCCGGTGACAGGCTTCAGAAGCCCCAGCATGGCCTTGAGCAATGTCGTTTTCCCCGCGCCGTTCGGGCCAACCACCGCCATCAGCTTTCCCTTTGGTATTTTTAGATCAATATCCCATAAAACTGGCTTGGCGTCATAGGCAACAGTGAGATCCTCCACCTCAACCGCATAGTTTTGTCTCTCCATTTCATTATCTCCCTTCACTTAAGGGCATCCACAATCGTGTCGACATTGGCTTTGACGGTGAGGATATAGGTATCGTCTCCAGAATCCGCGTCGCCCAGGGAATCAGAATACAACTCGCCGCCAATGGCGACGTCAAAGCCTTTGGCCTTGACCGCGGCCTGGAGCGCTTCGATGGTTTTGGTCGGGACGGAGGATTCTACAAAAATAGCTTTTATTCGCCGTTCTACGATGAAGTTGGCCAGCTCGCTCACATCCGCCGTACCTGCCTCCGCTTCGGTGCTGATGCCCTGCAGGCCGCGTACTTCAAAACCGTAGGCTTTGCCGAAATACTGAAACGCATCGTGAGCCGTCACCAGTATGCGCTGCGCTTTCGACAGCTCGGACACGCGGTCACGGATATATGTATCCGTCTCATCCAGTTCTTTCAGGTAAATGTCTAAATTTGCCTCATAGTCGCCCTTTCCGTCGGGGTCCGCCTGAGACAATCCTTCCGCAACAGTTTCGGCGGCATCCTTCCACAGGGAGACATCGAACCAGATGTGCGGGTCGTGAATTGAATTATCGTCCTCCCAGGCAAGCAGTTTGGATTCGTGCAGTCCATCTTCAATACAAATGACCGTGGGGCCCTGCCCGGACAGGTTCTCAAAGATCTCGCCCATTTTCCCCTCCAGATGCAGGCCGTTGTACACAACCACATCAGCGTTCTGCATCAGAGATACGTCTCCCGCGCTGGCCTGATATAAATGAGGGTCAATGCCAGGTCCCATCAGGCCGTCTACCGTGACACGCTCTCCGCCGACCACAGTGGCCAAGTCGGCAAGCATAGTGGTGGTAGCAACTACGTTTAGTTTATCTTCTGTGGGGTTTGTGTTTGCTGCGGGAGCGGAGCAGCCCGCAAGCAACAGCGCAATGCCCAAAACGGAACTCAGCAGAGCTTTCGGTTTTTGATTCACGATTAACCTCCTATTAAAGAAAAAATGTAACTGCTCAGCCTGCCTGGCGGTCAGCCTGACAGCAATAGCCCGGAAACCTGTATATGGCTGAACGGGTTTATAATCATGACGGCAGGCAGCGCTAAGGCGGCTTAGAGATGGTAGCCTGAGCAGACGCCCATGCCGCTGACGCGGCACCAACAGAAGGATGAAAATGGTGATATTGTGTGAAGGGGGGTGAGGCAGGTTCCCTTCAGGCGCCACTTCTCGCCCTTANNGCTCTTTGAACTAAGGCTGCAAATGCGCCTTCCGGGAACCTGCCTCACCCCCGATACAGTAGCATACTGATTCGGTAGATCGCTATTTTCAGGGTAGTTATGAAAAATAACATTTGGTGTTATAGCCGAGCTGTCTCATCCACATAGATTTGACATGCGGCTTTATAACTGATTTGAACACGCTTACCGTCGAGATCAAGCGTCAAAGGACCTTCATGGGCCCCGGCCTCTACAATCCGGACAGAAGCTCCAATGGTAACGCCGAGTCCCTGTAAATAATCCAACAGTCCTTTTTCTTCCGTAACCCTCCGGATACGTGAGGCTTCTCCAACAAACAACAAGTTCAGAGGCTGAAGCGGCATGCAATCGACTTGACCGTCAGAACGGGGAATTGCGCTGCCGTGAGGACAGTAGGCTGGATGGTTCAGAAACTGATCCAGGCGGGCGATCAGGCGCGGCGGCGTAATATGTTCCAGAAGCTCCGCATCCTCATGAGCTTCGCTCCAGGAATATCCCAGATGACGCATCAAAAATACCTCCCAGAGGCGATGTCCCCTTACCAGTGAAATTGCGGCCCCTATTCCTTCAGACGTCAAACGGGAGCCTTTATACGCCTCATAATGAATTAAGCCTTCCCGCTTTAGCTTGCCAAGCATCTCCGTGACCGAGGCGGGGGCGATTTGCAGCGTATCCGCAATCTGTTTGTTATTGACCAGCGTTTCCATTCCTCCGAGCTTATAGATAGCTTTCAGATAATCTTCTTTATTCGGCGTCATGTTCTTTTCCTTTCCTCACATCAGGCATTCATTTGCAATCAGCTTGGCTTATAGCAGCTTTAACACACAAACGATTTTATACCGTGAAAAGATTTATAATCCAGCCAATCAGCAAGACGAGAGCGGTTGCTATTAAGGTAGGTGTCTTGCGATAAAAAAGCCGTTTTGTATAAACATCCATAATTTTCACCTGCTAAAGTCATCTGATTGCTCAAGCCTTGAGCCGTCGGCTAACTTTCTCAAATCTTCTTCTGAATTCTGCTCGCTAATTTAGGTATGCCTAAATCTTTTTTTTATTATACGCCTAATTCCTTAAAAATACAAGTGTCTTCTCGAAAAGAGCTTTTTGCGCTGCACCTGGTTATACCTGTTTAAGGCAGCATTTTTAGTACCTTACGGCTTCAAAACTGCAATAAAAAACAAGTTGTTTAGGCCGCTATATCCAGCAATGGCAGGGCTTTAATTCACTGTCACGTCGGTAAGATTGGGTTGTGGGCGGAGCCCACTTTAGTTAAAAAGACGCTTACTCGCACGGAAGCAGGTACTCTCTAAAATATTGAAATCCAGATAGCCAACCCCTCAAAATAACTACAAATCGACATAATACGGCAGGAATATATGCTGGAGGCGATCTCCGTGCATCTTGGTGCAGCTCAGGTGTTTGTCGCCGACACCCTGGCAACTATTGAAGCTACCATCTTACGGCTGGCGGAGACAGCGGCATCCCGAGGCGTTGATCTGCTAGCCTTCCCGGAGATGGGCCTGACAGGTTATAACCCGGCTGCTTTAGGCCGGCCCGGTTTTCCTGAGGAATGCGACGCGGCGATCTTCAAAAGGCCTGGCATAATATAACCAATCGGTGCCAGGCTTTGGGCCTTTATTTTAGTATAAATGTGAGTTATAATATCCTCAAACAAAGTGTATTATTTTTACGTAAAATAATAGGAGGGTCAAATGATGGTCACGAGGCACGAGGTGGAGGATCCCGTCCTTCTCAGCCCTTCCCAATTGGTGTCGTCCTCAAGATTAAGCAAAAACCTGGGGGCCTACTTGAACGAGGTGCGGAAAAGGCCGATTTTTGTTACCAGGGAGCAAGAAGTTGAAGCGGTACTCTTAAACCTCAATGACTACCGGGAACTTCTAGGTGAAGAACAAAAGATGGAAGAACTATACCTCGCGGTTTTGGCCCTGCGGCGATTGGCCGCAAACGCTAAAACAGCAGAAAAGCTTATAGAAATGGACGAGGTCCTGAAACGGTTCGGGATAACGCGGGAAGAATTGGCGGAGGAAACCGGTGATGAAATGGAAAGTTAATTGGCTACCGGAAGCCGCTAAAGACATGGAGGAATTGGATAGAAGTATTAAATTGCGGGTGTTGAAAGCTATCATCAAGCTGGAAGACAACCCGTTGGGATATGGCGAACCCCTGGGAGAAAAGGCGGGTCTCGATTTAAACGGGATGTATAAACTAAAGACGGCTCGGGGGTATAGAGTAGTTTACCGGGTAGAAGAAACCGCCGTAATCGTCCTTATAGTAGTCGTAGGTAAGCGTGAAGATCTTCAGGTTTATAGAACCGCAGTCAAACGCATAGCCTCATACAGGAAAAAAACCGATGCAGAGCTTAACCGCCTTGCCGATTTGCTGAAATGAAGGTTTAGACAGTAAAAACGAAAGCCGGCGCCAGGGCTGAAGGCGAGGCCCAGGGTAACATTAGGCCAGGGACTTCCCGTCCGGCGCCCAGGCGAAACTTACGGTACCAGTAGTCGCGGCTAAGCGCCGCGGCACCCCTGCTACCGGCACCAGCCAGAGGCCGTCCTGCCCGCTTACTGCCAGGACATTGTTGTTACAGAATCATAGCCATCACGCCCAGGTGGATAGACGACACTACCCGACGACACCAACGGCTGCTTACACCCCTTTCTGTGACTCTTGATATGACGGGTACATTAGCTGGTAAGTGAAGGTCGTAACAGCCGTTTTCGGGGAGGCTCTCAGCCCGGAAAATATCGCGCTTTACCATTCCTGGCAGCCCTGCCACCGTCGCCCTCTGGGCTCCCAGGTTGATCTCTACCCGGCCGCGTCGCCTATGTTTCGTCAATAAAAATATTTTCAATCGCAACTCGAAAAAAGCCCTGGAAAAACTGTTTGGTACCAAACCGGATTGCTAAAAAGGGGAGAAAAAGAACTCCTAGACTATAGATTCCAAGTATACCCCACCCGTATAAACGGACAGAAAACAGGGAAAACAAAAGGGAAACCAACCCCACTAATGCAATGGGTAAGCTAAGTGCTACCAGAACTGTTCCAATCCACAGGACAAGGGGAGGCATTTTGCCAGGGAGAAAAATAAAAAGGGATAGACCCAGCAGCACTATATTGCCGGGTCTATCCCTTTTTCACAACCACGAAGAAATCGCTTGCTGCTAAAAATAGCTCCTGTTAAGTTCCTGTTCACTTGCCATGCCTTTTCTCCGGTATTCCTGCAATGATAGCGCGCGCCTCCGCCAGGGTAGCAGCGGTGTAGATGTTGTTTATTATCCTGTCCAACTGCTCCAAATCAGTACATTCCCTGACTTTTTGCTGCAGGTCCAGGGCTGCCTCGCCAAATCGTGCCTCCAGGTATTTGCTGATAGCTTCCTGGGCCATCTCGGCTTTGCCCTTGCTTTCCGCAGTTTTCAGCCCGGAGTGGTAATCCATCTTCCATTTGAGACGCGATAGATACTGTGCTCGCGTCCGGGGGGTCCTGGCTCAGCCGTTCCTACTCCCGCACCGCTTTGTGCAATACTGGATCGCTCATGGCCTGGCCCTCCATTTCCCTGGCTATCTCCTGGTCTTCATTGGCCTCCAGCAGCAGAAACCATTTCGTCAGCGGCTCTTCTTTTGCGTTTTTGGGATCGAGGCGTTCGTACTGTTTTTGTTTTTTCTCTTTGTCGGTCACGGTTTTGCTCCTTCTCCCGGTGCGGTCGTATACTTTAAGCGTGATCTGACTGTTGCTGCTGTCTTATTATACCATGGTTCGCTTCCAGCTGGAAAGATAAAAATTCCACCTGCCGCCGTTCCCCAGAGCATTTCTGAGACATCACACATCCAAATATTTTGACTGAACAGGGATTCTTAGTTCAGGCTTGCTCTTTACCCCCTACCTGGACCCCAAGCGGGAGAATTACCCTCGCTTTGGCACTGCTTATCAGGTGGTACGCCTGGGGCTGGTCATCTTTNNGGCCCGGCCAACCTGGTCAGTAGGGTAGTACCCCTGGCGGTAGGGTTACTCTTTATCCTGATTGGCAACTACCTGCCCAGGCGCGTTTTAACTACTTCTTCGGTGTCCGCACGCCCTGGACCCTGGCCAATGAAGAGGTCTGGCGGCGCACTCACCGCTTCTCCGGCTACGCCTTTATCCTGGCCGGGCTGATGTTTATAGCTGCCGCCTTCTTGCCCCCGCCGGCCAACTTTATCCTGGGCCTGGCCGGCCCGGGCATAGCCGTTGGCTGCACGCTGGTCTATTCCTACCTGGCCTTCCGCCAGGTGGCCCGCTAACCTGAGGAGCGAGTAGCCATTTAACATCAAATGGGTCTGCTACTAGGCCTGATTGTTACCACGGCATTCTGTCTTGCGATACTTGCGATTGCATTATAAATAGAGATATGGTACGATGTGTTTGGTGGAAAATAATGTATAGATATAACCAGGTACGGCTTCGGTAGTTGTGGTGAGTTCAAGAGCTCCCTGCCTGTATGGTTTTCCATTTAGCCAATTTTACAGGAGAATACTAAAAATGGGTAACGAAAAGGATTTCACCCGCCTTTATTTGAACCTGGATCTCATAAATAAACGAGCCGCTGATATAAGAAAGGCCCTCCAACTGCTGGCTCAATATGCCACCATCCAGGAGGAAGATTTTTTGGCTGATGAAACCATCCTTGCGGCGGCTAAATATCAACTCCTGGTAGCTATTGAAGCCGCCCAGGCAATCTGCAACCATCTGGCGGCCAGGGTAGCCAGGAAAGCCCCCACCAGTTATGCCGAGTGTTTCTTACTTCTGACACAATCCAGTGTCATCACCAGGGAATTGGCCACCAGACTGGCCGTTATGGCTAAATTCAGAAACCTGCTGGTGCATCAATACGCCGATATTGACAATAAGCAAGTATACGCCATTATTAATCATGAATTAGGAGACCTGGAGGATTATGTCGCTCAAATCGCCAGGTTTGTGAACGGGGTGCTGGAACATGAAAGATGAAAAACACATTCTTACTCCGCTGGAAAGGGGACATATAAAGGATCTTTTAATAACCCGCCTGCATAATTATCAAGAAGTCCTGTTTGCCTACCTCTATGGATCTTTTAGCGAGGGTTTACCTTTCAACGACATTGATGTCGGTATTGGCCTTGCTCGGGAAGGATTATCACCTGCGGAGATACTACAATACGAATTAGAGAAAGAAATAGATCTCGAGTTACTGCTAGGTTTGCCTGTTGATCTTCAAGTGTTGAGCCATGCTCCCTTACCTCTCCGGTATCATATTAGTCAAGGCCATCTGCTTTTTAGCCGCGATGAGCCTGCCCGCTATTCTTTTCTGGAAACAACCTGGCGCGATTACTTTGATTATTACCCCCTGGTACGCCAGTTTTACTATGATATAACCACCATGCCTGCTGATTATTTATAGCTGCCGCCTTCTTGCCCCCGCCGACCAACTTTATCCTGGGCCTGGCC
>DFYS01000148.1 GCA_002383405.1 Moorella sp. UBA4076 | reverse complement strand
TAGCTTTCTTGCGAAACAGTCTGCTGCTCTACAGGGGTGAGGCAGGTTCCCTTCAGGCGCCACGTCCCGCCCTTATACAAGGACCTCGCTCTGCAGGCCTCGGGCGCGGCATATTTAAGCCCTTCGGGCCTCAAACAGGTGGCCGCGCTTTTTCCTCCGCCCGGGATGAGTCGGGCCTGGCAGCAGTCAGCTCGATGCTGCTGTGCGGGCAAACCTCCTGGCAGGTGAAGCACGAGAGGCAATAACGGGGCAGAATGTGGTAAGTTTTTGCCGAGGGTTCATCGACAGCGATGGCTCCGGCCGGGCAGACACGCTGGCAGCGGCCGCAGGCCCGACAGAGGTCCGGGTTAATACGGAACCGCCAGCGGCTGACGCTTGCTGGTAAGCTGAAAAGCACACCGAAGGGGCAAAAGTAACGATGCCAGACCGCTGCGGAGAAAAAAACGGTGGTTAAAATGGCGAAGGGGGCAAGAATTAAAATGAGGTTTATTTTAATCATCCCCCGTAACGTCATCGCGAAAAGCAATAGAAACAAAATAAAAATTGTCACGCGTAACCAGGAAATCCAGCGAACCCGGGGTAGTGCCGGCGCCGGCCGCCCGGCTTTCTTACTTCGCAGCCAACTGACAGGTCGCAACAGGGTATTAATGGGGCATAGCCAGCCGCAGTAAAGGCGCCCCCCTAAGGGAGTTAAGATTAGCAAAGCGAGCATAATCAGCATCCAGAGCTTATTTCTCCCGCTGCTTAGTAAATAGGTAAACAGGAGCAGGGCCAGGATTTGCACCACCAGGCGCCAGTGCTGGATTGAGTACCGCCGCGGCATGACCGTCCTCCTCTTCAAGTAAATACTTACTTACATTATGCATGGTAGCATCTTCCTTGTCAAGGATCAAATTTACTTTTGTCACCGGGAATTATACAGGCTTGCCTGATCCGTTGATAGCATAATATCTTGAGTTGGGGTATAATATTTCCAGGAGAGGGGCGGGTTAACAGGTAATGAAAATGACGCGCTATTTTGAGGAACAGGTCTTGCGCAAGCGCCCATATATCAGGCTGGAGTGGTGCGCGCAAGCAATACGTGAACCTGAATATCATGAAGTGCAGTCCGATGGGAGGATACGGCACTGGATACTTATTCCAGAGATCGGGAAATATTTGCGCGTGGTAACCCTGGAAGACGGCCAGACAATCCATAACGCCTTCCCTGATCGCAATTTCAAAGGCACAGGAAATAAAAGCGAGGGGTGATTAACATGAAATTCCATTACTACTCTGATACTGACACCATGTATATAGACCTTGCGGAAAAAGAAAGCGCCGACTCGATGGAAGTCGCCCCGGGCGTTGTCCTGGACTTTGATGCCGAAGGGCAACTGGTAGGCATAGATATTGACCACGCCAGCAACCTGATAGATTTATCCCGCCTTGAGGCTGATGGCTTGCCTTTGGGCCGCATTATGCTTACCGGCCCGGGTTCTAAGTTGAGCCAGGCCCAGGCGGGTTGAGAACGGCATGGTTACTCACGGAAGGCCGCGAAGAAGAAGTTCTTTAAAACAAAAATAAGGCCGATAAAACCGCAGCAGGAACGCTATAGTGCGCCTGCTGCTTTTTTGTATAGCTTGGGTGATCTTCAAGGCTCCTGCCAGGGAAACAACGTCCTGTTAGTGAAAATCCGTCCCAGAAAACCTACCACCTTGTGGGGTAGGATGAAGGGGGCGCATTTGATCCAGCTGGACCCGCTGCTGCGGCAGGAAACTATAGTTACTCACCAGCACCACAATAACTAACAAAGCCAGGCCGAAGGGCAGCAGGTCGACGAGGGCCTCCGCCAGGCTGGGTACATAGGGCCAGGAGCTGGCAAAGACCGGGGTACCGGCCTGGAAGACGCCGACAGCTATCGGATAAGGCCACCCTGCCACCCCCAGGCCGGGCACATCCAGGCTTAGAGGAAACTGTCATTGCTTCTGACTGCTGGCACGCCACCCGTAAAATTAGCATCTGAATAACTATATTTTAAGGGAGAGCGGTCAAATGCAAAAAAATAGTACGAGTTATCGCACAGGGATGGTTTATGCTATGACCAATGCCGTATATAATGAAGTCATTGCCTTTCGTAGAGGATTAGTGTCTACTCAGCCTACCTTGCGGCCAATCTGATAGCAATAGCTTGTGGAAGCCTATACGATGGCGGGGCAAGTTCGTGATAGTGACGGTGGATTACGTTGTAGCTGTGGCTGTTAGCTTGGATGGCAAGCCTGAGCTGTGACGAGGATTAAATGGTATGCTCACCCTGGTGAATGCCTTTCCGACAAGTTGGTAACGGTACGGCCGCGATGAGGTTTCCTCTGCAACACCACAGGATGAAACTTTTAGAGGCTTTAACCGTCCCCGCCTTATTGGCCGTTATAATAACTCAATAATCGAGCTATCTTCATTGACAATATCGCACGTTATGAATATAATATAAATGTACTAAACATACCAATCATGAAAGGGGCTTTTTGCAATGATTATCACTGCAACCGAACTGAAAGCAAATATCGGCAAATACCTTCAGCTTGCCGAAACACAGGATATAATCATTACAAAAAACAATAAGCCGATCGCCAAACTGACGGACGTGCGAGAAAACAAGCTGGACATCCTCAACAGGCTTGTCGGTATCATCGAAGACGATGGCTACACGCTGGAAGAAGCCAGAAGGGACAGGCTGGCAAAGCAATGAGAATACTGATCGACACAAACATCGTTCTTGACGTCCTCCTGCGGCGCACGGATTTCTTTGATGCGTCATATGACGTACTGAAGCTTTCCTCACTTGGCAATGCGGAAGTCTATATAACCGCCAATGCCGTCACCGATATTTATTACATCCTGCGCAGAGCCACCAGGGATGCCGGGAAATCAAAAGAGGCTGTTATTCAGCTTCTCAGTCTTGTCGCTATTGCCGACGCGCTGGCGTCCGACGTTATGGCCGCCCTGTCAAGCAAGGTAACGGACTTTGAGGACGCTCTTACCGGAGCGATCGCCAGGAGAATCAAGGCCGATTGCATTGTTACCCGCAATACTAAGGATTTTACCAGTTCACCTGTGATGGCAATTGATCCGAAGGAGTTTCTTGCTAAAATTTCAGATATTAATCAGCCCTAACCCGGCATAGCCGGAACCAGCATCCTGCCGCGATATTTCCTTTCCACTTTGCGAAGATGTTCGGATTTAAGGGACTAAATGGATACTGTTATACAGCACGTATCTGCGAGTATTTCAAGCCTCAATCACGTTTTATATTTGTCATCAATACCACGCACTCCACGTGGTGGGTATGGGGAAACATGTCCACCGGCTGCACCGGGCCGGGTGCAAAGCCAGCCTGCCGCAAGTTAGCCATGTCCCGGGCTAGCGTCGCCGGGTTGCAGGAAACGTAAACCACCCGCCGGGGCGCCATGGTAGCCACCGCTGCCAGCACCTGCCGGTCACAGCCGGCCCGGGGCGGGTCCAGGATTACTACCTCCGGCCGGTAACCGGACCCGGCCAGGCGCGGCAGCACCTCTTCAGCCGCCCCGGTACTAAAGCGCACGTTGCTAATCCGGTTGATAACCGCGTTGCGCCGGGCGTCGGCAATGGCTGCCGGCACCACCTCCACCCCCGTCACCCGGCCGGCCCGGCGGCTGAGCCACAGAGCGATAGCGCCGCTGCCGCAGTAAGCGTCCAGAATCTCCTCCCCACCCTGCAGGGCCGCCCTTTTGGCCGCCTGGTCGTATAGCACCTCCGCCTGGGCGGAATTAACCTGTAAGAAGGTAGCGGCCGATATCAGAAAACGCAGGCCCCCCAGGCGTTCCTCCAGATAATTGCGGCCGTATAAAACTTTATTGCCTCTGCCCCGAGTTAACATCCGATCAGAGCCTGTTTTGTGTCCGGCCTGCTCTTTACCGGCACCCCTCCGACCGGAGTTCGTCGCCCAATCCGTCCGCTCCCGGCCATAATGTCTTTGCTGGTCCCTGTTGCCTGTCCGTGCTGTCGCTCGCCAACTTTCCCCGCTGCCGGTCATAGACTGCCGTGGCAGGTTTCCCGCCTTACTTATCTCCACCCGCCGACCATAACCACCGCCGGTAGTATCTACCGGTCCTTGTTGACCTTGCTGCTCGTCCCCAACCACGACTCCACCGTCCAGGGCGACAACCCCGACCAATTCCGGGAAACGATCAGCCAATGCAGCAGCCAGTCCCTCCCCCCCTGTCCAGCCAGCTTCAGACTCCAGGGCTACCAGCAGCTCCCCGGTAGCCCAACCCCGGCGCAGGGTGACGTGCCTGAGACCGGCAGGCAGCCCCGGCAGCAACCGGGCTATCCCGCGGGCAAGTTCCATCAGGTCCGCCGGCAAAAGGGGGCAGCAGGAAAAAGAGACCACCTCGTGGCTTCCCGGCCGGTAAAAGCCCAGCTGGCCTCCTGCTATATGGAACCGCACTTTGTTGCGATAACCCCAGGGGTTGGTCATACCCATCACCGGCAGGACGCGAACGTCATGCAATCCTCCCAGGCGCTGCAGGGCGTCAGTAACCATACGCCTCTTCCAGTACAGCTGGGCGCGATAATCCAGATGCTGCAGGTGGCAGCCGCCGCAGGCCCGTGCCTCCGGGCAGGGTGGCAGCACCCGCTCCGGGGAAGCCGCAACTATTTCCATCAACCGCCCCAGGGCGTAATTCCTCTTCCTGGCAGTCAGCTCTATTTTTACTTTTTCTCCAGGCAGGGCAACCGGGACAAAGACCGCCAGACCACTACCCAGATGCCCAACGCCGGCCCCTTCGTGATTTAAACCTTTAATGGTAACTATCTCCATTCTATCACGCACCATTCCCACACATATGCCGCCGGCGCGGCACCAAGCCCGACCTCAAACCCACCGTAAGGCCAGGTAAAGAATGAGGATCATGATCGTATTCCAGGTAGTATGGGCGACAATCGGAGCGAATATATTTTCCGTCCGTTCATAAAGGTAAGCCAGGCCCATACCACCCAGGGCCAGGGGCAGAAGGCGCACCGGGTCCAGGTGCAGGAAGCCGAAGATCAAGCCGCTTCCGATGATGCCTGCCGGCAGGCCGTAGCGGGTTTTGATAGCCGGGAAAAGAAAGCCGCGGAAATATAGCTCTTCGGTCACCGGAGCTACCAGAGCACCCAGGAACAGGGGTATAGCCAGGTCAGCCGGCCGGCGGGCGTTAAGCACCAGTTCGGTAAAAGGCTGCGGCGCCTGATCGGGCCAGAAAAACTGCAACAGGACGCCGACTAACACCACCAGCAAAAATAAAACCAGGCCGCCCCCCAGGCCGGCAGCGAGCACCTGCCCCGGAGCGGCCGCCTTAACCCCCAGGGCTGCCAGCCCCAGGCCGTACTTCTTACGGACGAAGTAATGCAATCCTGCCAGGATGGCCGCCCCCTGGGACAGCCCTACGAGCAGGTAACGCCAGGTAAGGGGTAACAGGTTACCGGTAATACGCACTAATAAAGCCATACCATAGCCGGCGGCCAGCAGGCCTATTAATACTACCAGGCACTGGCGTAAATTCCAGGGGTTTTTTTCTGATTCTATATCCAACATATCCTGCCAACCTCCTGCCTGTTGTCCTAAATATACAATAACCGGCTTGTTTTTAAAACCCCCAATAAGTCGATCCTTTCCCTGCCGCCGCCTCAAAAAGGGCATATATTAGAGCGCCGCACGGATAGTACTTCCCGGCTCCAAAATGGCTGCTTTGCGATCAGCCTGATAGCAATAGCCTGGGGACCCCGTACGACGTCTATCCTGGTTCGCAATACTGGCGCCGGGCAGCTGGAGATGGTGTTATAGTTGAGTGAAGGTGTTTGCAGTACATTCATATACTTTTCAAATTTTTCCTGCTATGGTATTTTCCGTTATGCCTTGCGGGCAGTATGGTTTTCACCCCTGTACTTTCCTGGTTTTTGCAGCAATAAAGTAAGAATAAGTGGATATACTAAACGAAGAGTTCAACAGCCCGTTAGCATTATTCCACCAGGAAGCGGGGATTATTGCATGATGACGCTTTTGACCCTGTTAATCATCGCCCTCCTTGGCGGGGCGCTCTTCTGGTACTGGCGCCGCCAGGCCATCTACCCGGCTGCCAAACCCTTACCGGTTTCGGCACCTGCCAGCCACGAATTACCAACTAAATACGGCAAAGATGAAATCGTCCTTATGGTTAAGGATCCTAACTGGCTGTATGCCTATTGGGAGCTGAGCGATGCCAAAAAGAAGGAGCTGGCCCAACGCTACAGCCCGGACGCCTGGGAGAAATCGCGTCCCTTGCTACGGGTTTATGACCTGACTGACCGTCCGTACGATTTTCTGCAGGCGCCTTTTTTTGAAATCGCCATCTCCGATATGGCCGACAACTGGTATATCCATGCCGGTAAACCGCGCAGTACTTTTTGTGTCGATTTGGGGCGCTGGTTTCCGGATAATGGTTATGTTACTATTGCCCGGTCTAATATCGTCACTACCCCTGCTGACCAGCCCAGCAATATCATTGACCCCCTGTGGCCCCCCGTAGAAGCCTGCTGGCAGGCAGTGGAACATTCCGGCAAGGAGAGCAGCAGCTTGAGTTCTATCGCATTGGTTGATAATCATAAATAGGGACGGCCTTGCTCTCCAATTCCGTCCCTATGTTTACATAAATACATAAGGATACCTGTATCCGCCGCAGCGGCACAGCAGAGTGCCTCTTGCCTCTATCCTCAGGATAAAGAAAAAAGCAAGCACCTGGTAAAATCGCGATATACCCTGTCCGCCAGAGATTTGCGCCTGGGATTGCTGCGATAAAAATTTTAACGCGATGCCATAAATGATTCCCCTGCAAAAACCCTTAGCTATCGTCATGGTGGAGGAAGTTTGCTACTTCAGGCCCGAAAATCAAGCTAATTTGGGTGCCGTAATCGCAGGATGCCCCTATTCCGCGGTCCTAAGTGGGTGCTGATAGCATAGTAACAATCTAATAAAGGCTTCTTGCAGCAGAATCATAAATACCTTATACAATGCCATGTCTACATGCGTCAGCACTGCTGCCGGCAATAGATTAAAATAGAAAGGAAAAAATCCATGTCCCGTGGTTATGTTGCTTTAGTATTGCACGCCCACCTACCCTATGTCCGTGACCGGGAAGACGACTTTTCCCTGGCGGAAAAATGGTTTCACGAAGCCGTTACCGAGACCTACATCCCCTTAATTCATGTTTGCCAGCACCTGAACTGGGATCAGG
>DFYS01000098.1 GCA_002383405.1 Moorella sp. UBA4076 | reverse complement strand
TGCAGGGAACAATCGCGCTCGCCCAGGTGAATAAGGTTCCCTTCGGTGTCACCGAAAATCTGAAATTCAATATGGCGGGGCTCTTCAATATATTTCTCCAGGTACACCCGCGGGTCGCCAAAGGCGGCTTCAGCCTCGCGTCCGGCGGTCAGGATAGCCTGGCGCAGTTCCCTGGGACCCTGGGCCACCCGCATGCCGCGGCCGCCGCCGCCGGCAGAGGCCTTGACCAGCACCGGATAGCCGATTTCTTTAGCTATGGCCAGGGCAGCATCCGGGTCTTCGATCACTCCCTCTGAACCTGGCACCACCGGTATCCCGGCCTTAATCATGGTCTCCCGCGCCCGGGCCTTGGCGCCCATGAGCTGCATCGAATGCGGCGCCGGGCCGATAAAAGTGACCCCCGCCGTGGCGCACATCTCAGCNNTAGCTGCGGTTGGCCGGTGCCGGCCCGATACAGACGGCTTTATCGGCCAGCCTGGTATGCAGGGCCCCCCGATCGGCTTCCGAGTACACAGCTACTGTTTCTATATCCAGCTCGCGGCAGGCACGGATAACCCGCACCGCTATCTCACCGCGATTGGCAACGAGAACCCGCTTGAACATCGCTTCTATCCTTCCCAACCCTTCTTAAAGTCGCCGTATGGCACACAGGCGTCTATTCTGGCTGCAAATGGAAGAGTACCTGGCCGTATTCCACCGGCTGGCCGTTTTCGACCAGGATCTTCACGACCTCACCACCCTTTTCCGCCGCCAGCTCGTTCATCAGCTTCATAGCTTCTATGATGCCCAGGGTCTGCCCCGGTTTTACCCTGGTGCCCACTTCGACAAAGGGGGGTGCATCGGCGGCCGGCGCCCGGTAGAAGGTGCCCACCATAGGAGCATGGACTTCAATAATATCCGGCTCCGGGTGGTCCGCTTGCCTTTCCGCCCGGCCCTCCGGTTCGGGCTTGCCGCTGGCCTGGCCTACCGGCGCCTGCGCGCCAGTTTCGAGCCGGTCGCCACCGCGGCGGATCATAATTTTTACACCGTCGTTTTCCAGGTTGAGTTCAGTAATGTCCGTTTCATCCAGGACTTTAATGAGACCGGTTATATCCTTGAGATCCATTTTCTTTTTACCTCCTGCCGCATCCTTACCCCCGGCCCCGGTTTTTACGGTGCGCCGTCCCGGTTGTAACCGTCCGGCCCGGCGGTCCTCCAGGAATTTCCGGGCTACCTGGGGGAAAAGGGCGTAACTTAAAACGTCTTCTTCACTGTCGGCCAGGTCGCCGATTTCCTGCCGGGCTTCTTCCAGGCGCGGCGGCAGGGTGTCCGCCGGCCGCCCCTGAACAGGTTCTGCATCCCCGATGATCAACCGGCGGATTTCGTCGCTTATAGGCACCGGCGGCCGTCCGTAGAGGCCGCGGACGTAATTTTTAACTTCTCCGGGCACCATCTTGTAACGCTGGCCCAGGAGGACGTTCAAAACCGCCTGGGTACCTACAATCTGGCTGGTAGGCGTCACCAGGGGCGGGTAACCCAGGTCGGCCCGTACCCGCGGGATCTCGGCCAGGACTTCGTTGATACGGCCGGCCGCCTTTTGTTCCCTTAGCTGGCTTACCAGGTTGGAGATCATGCCGCCCGGCACCTGGTGCTGGAAGACCCACATGTCAGTGATGCGGGTGACGCCACGCTCGTAGCCCAGCTCCCGGCGCAGGTCGTCGAAATAACGGGCGATATCAAAAAGGAGGTTGAGGTCCAGCCCGGTGTCGTAGGGCGTCCCGGCCACGGCCCGGACCACTGTTTCCACCGGCGGTTGAGAAGCGCCGAAGGCCAGGGGGACCGACGCTGTGTCAACTACATCCACCCCGGCCCGGGCGGCCTCCAGGTAGGTCCCCATGGCCAGGCCGCCGATATAATGGCTGTGGAGCTGGACCGGGACCCGGAGCTTTTCTTTAAAGAGCTTGACCAGCTTGCAGGCTTCCAGGGGCGCGAGCAAACCGGCCATATCCTTGATGCAGATGGAATCAACGCCCATGCTCTCCAGTTCCAGGGCCGTTTTTAAATAGTGTTCGGTAGTATGGACCGGGCTGATGGTGTAGACCACCGTCCCCTGGACGTGGGCGCCTTCCTTTTTAGCGCCGGCAACAGGAACTTCCAGGTTGCGCAGGTCATTCAAGGCATCAAAAATGCGGATGATATCAATCCCGTTGGCCACAGCCCTGGCGATGAAGGCGCGCACCACGTCGTCGTGGTAAAGCTGGTAACCCACCAGGGACTGGGCGCGGAGGAGCATCTGCAGCGGTGTCTTGCGGGCGTATTTCTTCAGGGTGCGCAGGCGCTCCCACGGGTCTTCGTCCAGGAAGCGCATGCAGACATCAAAGGTAGCGCCGCCCCATACCTCCAGGGAATGGTAACCAACGCTATCCATTTTTTCGATGATGGGCAGCATATCGGCCGTGGCCATGCGCGTGGCCCACAGGCTCTGGTGCCCGTCACGTAAGGTTGTGTCGGTAATCTTCAACTTGCTCAAAACGGTTTTCCTCCGTATTTAAATAAAATACCTGCCCGGCATTTTCATGCCCCCGGCTTACGGCGGTCCGCCGCCATGGGCGACTCTTTCCGTATATTTGCATCCATTGCGGTAGCTTATGATGTATTACAGCGACCCCCGGCCGGTACCCACCAGACAGCGAGGCGAGGATAAAGAAAAACTCTGGCATCAATCCAGAGCTGCTGAAACTATATATTAATCTTACTCCAGCCGCCTTGCCCTATTATATAAACACCTGCCTGGCAGTGCAATATTTCCCGCGCAAGTATACAATATATCTGTCGCTGTATGGGACAGCTTGTTAACCAATGTGGGCTCCGCCCACAACNNGTTTTGAAGCCGTAAGGTACTAAAAGGTCTCTGAACCATGCAATGAATTTTTTTCTAGCAAAGGGCCATTTATTCTGCTATAATTTACGTAGAGGTTTTTATTTAGTATAAAAAAATATTGTGGAGATTTTTTCAACTGTACTTCAAAAAAGTTCCGGGTATACTCCCGGGACAGGACACAAAGGAGGGATACTGCCTTGGGAAAGGTAGTATTTAGCACCTGGGGGGGAAGGGTCGCCGATCACCGGGACAGCCCCCCGGGGGGAGGACCACCCTGGGCGGAAGAATTTGACGGCCGGCAATTAAAGGCCTTTATTGGCTGGGATGGTCTCATAGTTAACGATCCGGAGGTAGACCTGCTGGCTGCTTTGCAGGCTTATTACCAGGCTATCCAGGGGGAATCCTGCGGCCGGTGCGTACCCTGCCGGGTGGGGACCAGGGTTATTTATAATATCCTGACACGCATCGCCGGGGGCGAAGGTCGGCCCTCCGATTTAGACCTTCTCCGGCGGGTGGCCTTGATTGTACGGGATGGCTCTTTGTGCGAGCTCGGCCAGGCGGGAGCCAGAGCGGTTCTTGATTTTTTGGATTACTATAGCAAGGCCTTAAGACCTTTCCTGGAGGAGGGTGGCCAGGAAAGCGGCAGCCGGGGGGCTCTGGCGGCTGGAGCCAGGAAAGGGCGGGTGCAAGTGCTCGCCTCGGGCCGGGTTGCGGTGGCCGGGGACCCCGGACAGGGACAAGTCGTCTCTCCGGCAGATGGTATAGCCTATCAGCCCTTTGTTACGGCACCCTGCCTCAAGCGTTGCCCGGCCCACCTGGACGTCCCGGCCTATATCGACGCCATTAAGGACGGCCGCTATGAGGAATCCCTGGCCATCATCAGGCAGCGGACCGCTCTAGCCGGGGTCCTGGGGCGGGTCTGCGTCCACCCGTGTGAAGAAAACTGCCGCCGGGGCAATGTGGACGCCCCCCTGGCCATCCGGGACCTGAAGCGCTTTGTGGCTGATTATGAGGTGCAACGCGGCCGGCAACCGGTCGCCAACTGCGGGAGTCATCTCTTTGACGGGGTCTGGCGGCCGGCAGGAAAAGAGGCAACGGCCAGCAAGGAAGCTGAAGCCGTCCTGAAAGCTGGTTTCAGACAGGAACCAGACGCTAGAAGAAGTACTTATACCGGGGACCGGACCGGACCGGGCGGCGCGCCTGACCCCATTCCAGGCCAAAAGGTAGCTATAATCGGCGCCGGGCCGGCGGGCCTGAGCGCCGCCTACCAGCTGGCCGGTCGGGGCTACAAAGTTGCTATTTTTGAAGCTCTGCCCGTAGCCGGCGGTATGCTGGCGGTTGGTATTCCCAGCTACCGGCTGCCCCGGGATATCCTGGCGGGGGAGATCGCGGCCATCGAGGCTCTGGGCGTGACCATTAACCTCAACACAAGGGTCGGCGTCGACGTGACCCTGGATCAATTACAGCACGATTATGACGCCGTTTTTATTGCTGCCGGCCTCCATGCCAGCTCCCGCATGGGAGTGGCCGGCGAGGATGATGGTTATGCCGGATTTATTCCCGGGGTAAAGTTCCTGCGGGATTTAAACCTGGACCAGTGCCCCTCCCTGGAGGGGAAGGTGGTGGCTGTCGTCGGCGGTGGCAATGTAGCTATGGATTGCGCCCGTTCCGCCCTGCGCCGTGGGGCTAAAGAGGTGTCCCTTCTTTACCGGCGTTCCCGGGCGGAAATGCCGGCCCACGCGACCGAGGTCAATGATGCCGAGGCCGAGGGGGTTAATTATCACTTCCTGGTCAATCCCGCGGCCCTGGTAACGGCAAACGGCAGGATTAGGGGTGTGCAGTGCGTCCGTATGGAACTTGGCGAGCCGGACGCCTCGGGCCGGCGCCGGCCTGTACCGGTACCCGGGTCGGAGTTTTTCCTGCCCTGTGATATCGTGGTGCCGGCCATCGGCCAGGCGCCTGACCTATCTTTTCTAGATGGCCGGATCGCGGTGGGTAAACGGGGCACCATCAGTGTTAACCCGGTGACCCTGGCCACCAGTGTCCCCGGCGTCTTCGCCGGCGGCGATATCGTCCTCGGGGCCAGGACGGTAGTTGAGGCCGTGGCCCAGGGCAACCGGGTGGCCGTTTCCATTGATCAATACTTGCGCCAGGGGACCCCCAGTCCTACGGTGGAAGATCAGCTGGACGACTGGCTGGAAAAAGTAGGCGTCTATGACCCGAAAGAGGAGATAGGAATCTACGGTGGCCGGCCGCGGCAGGAAGGAAGGGTAGCGCCGGTGGCCGAGCGGGTAAAGGATTTCCGGGAAGTTGAAGGCGGCTTTGATTTCCATGCAGGCAGGACCGAAGCCGAACGCTGTCTGCGCTGTTACCGGGTCGGGATGATGGTCCTGGCCGGAGAGGGGGAGAGTAATGGTTAACCTGACCATTGACGGACAAAAGGTTACGGCTCCAGAGGGCCTGACCATCCTGGAGGTGGCCCGGGAAAACGGTATCCATATCCCCACCCTGTGCTACCATCCGAAGTTGCAGCCCCTGGGGTATTGCCGGCTATGCTTGGTTGATATCGATGGCGCCGCTAAACCCATGACGGCCTGCAATACGCCGGTAGCCGAGGGAATGGTAATTCGGACCAGCACGCCTGCCATAGAAGGGATGCGTAAGGGCATTATTGAAATGCTCCTTAGCCTGCACCCGGAGGACTGCCTGACCTGCGAAAAGGCAGGCAGCTGCCAGCTCCAGGATTGTGCCTACACTTACGGCGCAAATCAGGGCGAACTGCCGGTAAAACGTGAGGAATTGCCCATTTTGCAGGAAAACCCCTTCATAGTGCGGGATTACAACAAATGCATCGTCTGCGGCCGTTGCGTCCGCGCCTGCCAGGAGGTGCAGGTTCAGGGGGTCTTGAGCCTGGTGGGTAAAGGCAGCGCCGCCCGGGTGGGGGCGACGAAGGCCGGAGCGGAAGTAAACCTGGAAGAAGGGGGCTGCGTCTTCTGCGGCAACTGCGTCCAGGTCTGCCCGGTGGGTGCCCTCACGGAAAAAGCCAGCCTGTGGCAGGGCCGCGAGTGGGAGCTGACCAAAGTACGGACTACCTGCACCTTTTGCGGCGTCGGTTGTAACCTGGAGGTCAGCGTTAAGGACGACCGGGTGGTGCGCGTCCGCGGTTACGACAACCCCCTGGTGAATAACGGCTGGACCTGCGTCAAGGGCCGCTTTGGCAACGACTTTGCCGACAGCCCTGAGCGGGTTACCCGGCCCCTCATCCGGACGGGCGAGCGGGGTGAGGGCCGTTTCCGGGAGGCCACCTGGGACGAGGCCCTGGATTACACGGCCCAACGGTTGACGGAAATCAAGGAGCAGTACGGCAGCCAGGCCATCGCCGCCTTAAGTTCGGCGCGCTGCACCAATGAAGATAATTATCTGATGCAGAAATTCATGCGCGCAGTTATCGGCAACAATAACGTCGACCACTGCGCCCGGACCTGCCACGCCCCTAC
>DFYS01000025.1:3963-11098 GCA_002383405.1 Moorella sp. UBA4076 | reverse complement strand
TCGCCTTCCCGGTAGGCCAGGATCAGACCGTGGAGGATATCCCACTCGGTCTGGGGGTTGTCCAGGCGCTTACGGCTGCGTTCCTCGGGCCGCGCCAGGCGCAGTTTGGAGCCGCGGCGCACCAGGGGAGCGTAGTAACCAGTATCTTCGGCATTGCTATGTCGGGATTGCCGGCCGCGACTGGCGTCGTTGATGCCGATCATGGAGCCGTTGATGGTGTAACCGCCGGCCCTGGCCTCCATGCTGATATTCAGGGAGCGGGAAAGGTTTAAAGCCTCGTCATAGGCCAATTCGGCCAGACCGAAGATGCCGTAAAGAATCAGGGCCATGGCGGCCTCGGGGTTGAGGTCGTCGACCTGCAGCCGCCCCCCGGTCAGGCGGGCGATCTGGTAGCGGGCGACCACGGCGCTGGCCTCGTTCATGGCGCGGATGGGGCTTACCGGCTCGTCACCGTCGAGGACCGGCCAGTGCTCGGAGAGTACCCGCAACGCCCGGCCGTAGCCGGCCACCATCTCGTCGACGGGGTTTAGATGTAAGGCCGCGAATTCCTCCAGGCCCTCGCGCACGGCCACCCGGATGCGGTCAGCCACCCCGGTGCCGCCGAAGCCGGACCAGATGGCGGGAGAGGCCTCCCTCCTGGTCCGCTTGCGGCAGGTGAGGAAGATAGAGCTAGCGGCGGCAGCATTATTCTTTTGGTGAATCGATTCCGCCGCTTCGGATTCCACCGGTAAGGAAGAGGTTATAATCCAGCCATTTTCAATCAGCGAACGCGTCAGAGCTTCCCAGGCTTCCTGGGTCTTATGAGTAAACATGATGGTCATCAGGCCTTCGTCTTTAAGAACGCGGCGACCCTCGGCGAAGATCTCCCCCATCAGGCGTTCGTATTCCCGCGCCGCCCCGGCGGCCGATCCGTCCCGGGCCGGATTGGCCACCGCCTCGTCAGACTTATTGGTCAGCCGGCGGCGGAAAATCTCCGGGTAGAGGTCCTGCAGGGTGCGCCGCTGCCAGACATAGAAGTAGTCGGATAGCTCCGCGTACTGGACATTATTGTAGTAGGGTGGGTCCATGCAGATCAGGTCCACGGAGCGATCGGGTATTGCCAGCCGCGCCGCCGTGCCGCAGCTGATGGTCACCGGTGGCGGCGACCCGGCCAGTTGCTGATGAATAGGGGCCACCAGTTCGGCAATACCTTCATAAGCATCGATAACCTGCGCCAGGGCCCAGGCAGCGCCGGAATGAGGGCCGGTGAAGACCATCTCGCCGAAGGTCCATTTAAGGGAGAAATCATGGCGGCCAAAGGTACCTTTTACAATTCCCCGCGTATATTCCCAACGCGTCTGCTTGCTATTATAATCAAGCCCCTTATCAATCATAAACTGCAGATAAGTAATTACCGCACGGCCACGTTCCGCACCGAGTTCCTGCAAGATTTCATCTTTAAGGCGGTACAGCTCCGCCACCAGGGTGAGGTGCCCCAGGAGCTGACGCGGGGTAAACAGGTCGCACCAGCGGTTCATACCATAGATAACCGGGCGCATGTCATTACCCCGGGGAATACTTTCCGTAGGAATTAACCCCTGCTGCTCCCAGGCCGGCCAGCGCTCCTGCAGGCGCTGTTCGGCTGCCGCCAGGGCCGCCACGTCGCAGTCGTTGGGCGGCCGGAAGAAACGCACCTTCTCCGTCATAATCTCGCCGGCGCGGGCACCACTCTGGTAGCGCCGCGGCCGGCCGTTCTGGTCCAGTTTGGGCTGGTAGCGTACGGCCACCACGACGTAGAGGCGGTCCTGCCACCTGCCATGGGGCGATTCCCCCCGCGCCTGGTCCTTGATCTCTTCAGCCGGGATAGCCTGACGGCAGTGGATACAGAGGCCGACGCCGTTGCTCACGGTGGCGAAATTGGGGTCCTCGCCATTTGGCCCCCGGTTACCTTGAATCCGGTAGGTTGCAAATTGCACTTTACCACCCTGCGGCCGGCCGTCAGGTATGATTCGCACCCCCCATTTATCCCCTTCCTTGGCCAGCCAGCAGGTATTGAGCAGTGGCACCTCACTGCCGCAGTGGGGACAGGTGACCTGGCGGACGTATAAATATGAAGTTGTATCTTCACGGTCATAATCAGGTATAAAATCCGAGCAATTCCTCAAGTGTGCCGCCAGGGCACGTTTCTCGTCCGGTGGTAAGGGGAAAGTACGCGGAAATATCGAATCTATTTCTTTTTCCAATGATGCAAGCAGTTGTTTACCCCAATTTTTGATATCTCTTACCAGCTTCAACCCGTAACGAGCCGGATAATTAAGGGTGGTATACAGAATAACAGCAGCTATGGGATTAAGCTCATTGGCAATTACCCTGCATCCCAGACGTAATGCCTCAAAGGGGATGGAACCACCACCAGCTGTAGGATCTAAAACGGTAATATCTTTAAATTGCCATTCTGGCTGGCGGATGTAAGAGCGGGAGTATCCATAAAGGTTTGGGACGCGAATACCCATGTTACTTGTTATTTCCATTAACTCTTTAAACCAAACCGGATCGGCAGCCTTGTGCTCAATAAAAAGAACTTGCCCTGCATCCGGTAATGGCTCAGGCAGGGGCTTAGTAAAGTCCCGCCATTTCTGGATAACAGGGTGTTCTGCCAGGGTAGGATTTTCAGCGACTATCTTTTTAAATAAGTGTCTGTAATCTTCCCTTAGTAACTGTTCCCGACGCAGCGCTCTGATAACTAGGGAATCTACTTTTATTCTCTCCCGTCCCTGACCATCCCGTTCAATGAACTCTGCAAGCTTATCCTCCAAAATCCACGGCTCCCCATTCACCAGGGCCACTACCTTTTCGATGCCTAGCTGGCGCAGGAACCAGTCCGGGTCGGTGCCGGCAGGCAGGAGGGATGCCAGGATGGCGGCACGGCTGGGGGTCAGCGGCCGCCGCGCCCACCAGACGTGCAGGCGATGGGTGGGTGGTGCTTGACCCGTATCGCGCTCCCGCTGGGTTTCGGCGCCGACCTGGTGGCAGGGAAAGCCGACTTCGATGAGGCGCAGGTCCGTTTTATGAGTGTCGTCTGCCATGATATCCCGCTCCCTGTATCTATCTCCGTAATTGCTCCAGCAGCGGCAGAACAGCTTGATCGCCCGGCTGGCCGCCGAGGATGAGGCGCATACCGGCCCGCGCCCAGCGGCTGGCCGCCGCGCCATACTGGGTGGCGCGGGTCAACCAGTAAGCGGCCTCTTCGCGGCTGAAACGCTCCACCCGCCAGGCGATGAGCTCCACCCGGTCCATATCCTTGATGCCCTCCTGGAGCTTAAAAATAAGCGACAGCTTGGCTCCGGCTTCTTCATCAAGGGGCAGGCTGCCGCGCCAGGTCAGGCGGCCATTGGGGAAAAACCGCTGCAACTCCAGAGGAATCCCGGCCGGGTCGCAGACTGAGCTGACGACAGCGCGGATAACCGGCAGGCAGCGGCGCAGGGCCTGGCCGTAGATTAACCCCCGGTCTTTAAGGTTTTTATTGATTGCCACCTTGCCCTGCTCTTCTCCTTCCTGCCGGAGTACTACCCGTTCCTTGACTACCAGCACAGGGACCGGCCGGTCTTTATAGACAGTAACCCGTAATACCCAGGGGGCTCCTGGCAGCAGGGGCTTGAGCCGCCGCTGCCAGTCCCCTTCCAGGTCCAGGGCCTTACTTGACGTATGGTTGACCATGCAGAATGCCTCACCTTATTTTTGCTTTAACTCCTGCACCAGAGGGCAGCTGTCGTCCGGGTCGGTGATATCGAGGAAAACCTCCGTGTTCGCCCCTTGCCGCACCACGCCAGCCAGTACCTCAAAGAATTCTCCCAGGGCCTGCATGGAGGCCGGGGGCACATCGACCAGCTGGAGGCGGAGAGTCCCGCCTGCAGGGAGCTCTAATTCCGTTAAATCCAGGTCTTTAATCGTCGATCTGGCCCCGCGGTTGTAGATACTGCCCAGCCGGCGCAGCAGGGGCAGAAATTTGGCGGCCCCTTCTCTACCCTCACAGGTGAGCCGGCGCGGGACGCTGGTAACCCATCCCCTTACGGCCGCCTGGGCCGGGGTGACCAGTACATCGCCCGGCTGCGGAGTATAAAGGGCGGCTGTGGGACCGTGGATCAGGTCGGGCTTTCCTGCCTGGCCCTGGTTGTCGCGCTGAACGAAAAGGCGCCCCCTCCGTACCAGGACTGCTACGGCGTCGGCCAGATCCGGTTCCGGGACTGCCCCGTATTTCGCGCCTACGCCTCCAGCCACTGACTCCAGGGTGGCCTCACCCTGCTGGGCGACCGCATACATTACATCATTTTGTACCTGTTCAGGATCAATCCTGGTTTCGGCCCAGCCGCGTTGTTTCGCCCCCTGGGGGGTAACCAGGCTGTAAGCCTTCCCGTCCAGGTCGACTCCCAGAGGGATATCGTGCTCCCGATCATAAAATTCCTCCGGCCGGGTACTTTCGGCCTCCCCCATCCGGAAAAGGCACCAGTGGCCCTTCTGCACGCCAACACGGATAAGCTGCTCGAAAACGCCCGGTCGCTCCAGGACCGGCCAGCTGCGTACGCAGGCAAAGTTCTGCCGCAGCCTGGCGAGGGCTGCCGTGTCGCCGGCGGCAAAAAACAGCCTGCTCAAGTTTAAGAAATCGGTCTGGGTGGTGTTAGCGTCGGTGAGGAGCTCGCCATCCTCCAGCAGGACAGCGCGGACCTGTTCTATAAAGGGCCGCCCGCCCTCGCCGCCGGCCGTCTTGATCTCCCGGCGGACGATCTGCCCCGCCGCCCCGGGATAATAAAAACCTGTGTAGATCCTGGCCACAGCGGTTTGCAAAGCCTGCTCCCTTTCGGCACGGCGCTGGCGGAAGCTTTCCTCTTCCAGGCGGCGGGGATTGACGCCGTAACTCTGGGGCTTTTCCAGAAGAACGCGGATGGCTTTCACCTGGCGCGCCAGGCCTTCCAGCTGGCGGCGGTTTTCTTCAATCCGCGCTTGCTGTTGCGTTAAAAATGCTTCCTGCTGACCCGGACCTTGAACCTGAACCGTCTCCGGGACGAGGAGGAAAACCATGTTCTGCTGTTCCCGCGGCCGGTTCTCACCCCAGGTGGTAATCATGGCTTCTACATCGACAGTCTCGGTGCCAGGCGAGATAACCCCCAGCACCGGCCGGCCTTTACCGTCGGGTAGATGCTCCGGCAAGGTGACATCGTGTTCAATATGGAAAAGGTCGCCGCCGCCGGTTATTAGCTTGCGGGCCGTAGCCTCCAGCAGCTCCCTGACCTGATCGGCTTTGATAGTCCGGCGGATGCGGGCCAGGACACTGTTAATGGTCGGTTCTTCACTGGCGAAGTAACGGCCCTGTTCACTGCGCAGGTAGAAGGCACTCTCGTTGATCGCTTCCAGGGCTATATGCACCTGGGGTGGGGTCAGGCCGGGAAAGGCTACACTGAACAGGGCTTCGGGCTCGGTGAGGCCGAAAATCCGGGAACGGAGTCCTTCTTCGCGGCCCACCAGGCTATGTAAAAAGACGGTCTTCCAGGTATACTCGTAAAGGGGATAACCCTCCGGGTGGGGGTTACGCCGGTCGGCTAGTTCGGCATTGCTGTGACCGCCCTCCAGGGTACCGGTGTCAATACCGCCGACATCGGCGTTGAGGACCAGGAGCAGGTCCGAGCTGCCGGTACGGCCCAGGATTTCATTGATTACCCGCTCCGCGCGCAGGTCCAGATGGCAGGTATGAATCATAGGTACAGCCTGCTGCTTTTGCCAGAGGCTGCGGATGGCCAGGGCGAGGACCCGCAGTACGCCCCGCGTCCCCTGGAAGTTTTCCGCACTGGCCAGCCTGGTATTGAGGAAATCTACCAGGGTGGGATGGAAGGGGTAGTTAGCCACCATCCGCCCCTGAAAATCCTCGCTGGTGGCCTCTTCCGGCAGCAGGTTGGCGTTGCGGCGGTACATCTCCGTATAAGCCCCGGCAACGCTCCTGGCAACGTCGCGATCAATAGCCACGAATAACCTTTTCGCCAGGACCGAGGCTATCTCGGCAGCCTGCACCGGGGTAATCTGGACGGCGTCCCGCGCGACGACGCTGGCCACGCCCCGCACCGCCTTATCGCCCACATGCAAAGCATCATCTGCGCTGATCTCTTCCCCGCGCACCTGGCTGATCAACCGCGCCAGGTGCGCCGTTTGCCGGGCGAAGGCGTCGGTGGCACTGGCCAGGGTAAGGACGATGGCTAGGCCGGGGTGGTTGCGGGCGTAACCGTGGAGGGCCATGAGAAAGGCGGCGAGCTGGCTGGCGCCGTCCGGCCGGGCGGCCTCCAGGCGGGCTGCGTACTGGGCGAGTTCATCCAGCATGATCAGGGCCTTCCGGCCGGTAAATACCCGGTCAAAGAAGGTCCTGCCGGGAGCGGCAAAGGAGCCGGCGTCGTCCTCCACCTGGCGGTAGAGGCTTTCCCCACCCATTTGGTAGGCGATCTCCCCCCAGAGGGTATAAGGCACCAGTGCCTCTCCCCGGGGTTTATGGACCGGAATCTCATCGCCGGCAACGCCGACTACGGCTATGGTGCCGGGCTCGGGTAAAAGCTGCGGATCAATAAGGTCCTGAATAGCGTCCTGTAGCTCCATACCCCTGTACGCGATATGGGTACAGGCAATCAGAGTGTGGGTTTTACCGCCGCCGAAGGCCGTTTCCAGGCGGTGAATGGCCGGCACCGTCATATCCCCTGCCAGCCGGCCGAAGACTTCCGCCAGGGTCAGGCGCAGGCCCTGGGTGGGATAGGTAACCTCCCGGAAAAAGTGCTCGGCGTTGGTATAAAGGGTGTCGATATTACTCCGGCCGCTGCGGTAGTATTCGATGATCGGACTCAAAGCTACAGTAAAGACTTCCGGGTTAAACGTCCCGGCCAGGATCTCCGGCCGTGGCTGACATGCTTCCAGTACCGAAGGCAAAGTTCTGTCCTCCCTTTCTTATATTCCATTGACTATTCCATTGACCCGAATATGTAATAGCCACTTCTTGAACAACATAGCACGACCCTCTTCACCATTCACGCCTAAAAATATCCTGATGGCCGCCGGGTTTTTGCAGGGTAATCATGTATGTGTACATTAGCAGTAACTACCCTGAAAATAGCGTTCCGCCTGCGCT
>DFYS01000025.1:0-3815 GCA_002383405.1 Moorella sp. UBA4076 | reverse complement strand
CGTGGTGGTCTGCTCAGCCCAGCTGACGGTCTGCTTGACAGCAATACCAGAAAAGCTCATACGATAGCGGCCTGGTTTTTATAACCTTGACAGCAGGTGCGCTGGGGCGGCTAAGATGGTAGTGCCCTGAGCAGGTACCATTAGCAAACCAATTCGGCGCCAATCGCTAAAAACCTGCAAGATACTTATTTTGTTTCCATAATCATCATACCTGCTCCCGCCGTCATATCCTGTCGGATACACACGTTCGTATAAAATAAAAAGCCATGGAAGAAGCCGATTTCATCTTTCTCCATGGCCTTTACACTCGAGTTTTAGGACCTATGATAAAATTATATTTCTCCACCAAGCTGGAAATTCCTGCTGAGTTGTGTCTGTTAAGCGAAATTTTGTTTTGCCGAGATTACATGGTTCTAGCGTTCCCGCTGAAAAAAAGTTAAATAAGTTGAGATCTGATACAACCGCTGAGGTTTATTACGGCAAATATCGCCGGGCGCCCAGGTAGCCGGCAGTAAACAAAGGCTCATCCAGACGGCTGATGACCACCCCCTGGCGGGAGCGGGAGTTGATAAACTGCCCGTTGCCGGTGTAGATGCCGACGTGGGACGGCTCTGTTCCCGGGCCGCTGGTATTAAAGAAGACCAGATCGCCGGGCTGCAGGTCCTGTTTGGCCACCGGCCGGCCGGCCTGGAATTGCATGTCAGCATCGCGGGGCAGCTGGACGCCGTTTAAGAAATAGGCGATATAGGTCAGGCCGGAACAGTCGATACCATAGCGGCTGACCCCGCCCCAGAGGTAGGCCACACCCTGCAGCCGCTCCGCCGCCTTGATCACGTCCAGGCCGGTGCGTTTTTCTTGCAACTTGCCCCCGGGCCAGATGTCGACCTCCCGCCGGGTTATCCAGGCCGGCTGGCGTCCCGGCAGCCAGACCTCCAGCCAGTCCCCTTCTTGCGCCAGCAGGGGCAGGTCGGTGCCCAGCAGGGCCTCCCCGACTGACGTAACGCCCCCGGCTTTTTGGTACAATATAGCGCGGGGTACGTTAACGGCTACCCGGTCCCGCGCCGGCGGGGGCGCCGCTTGCTCCAGGTCCTTTTTCGGCAGCCAGCCGATGTAACCGTCGGGCACCCGGCCCTGGAGCCACTCCCCCTCTTCCCGCAAAAACTTTACCTCATCACCCAAAAGAGCCTGGGTAACCAGCTCGGCGCCCGCGTCCGGCTGCGCCCGCACATCGGCCACGGCGGCCCTGACATACCAACCTTCAATCCGGTCGGGAGCCGTCTCCAGGGAATGCTCCTCCAGGGCCGGCAGCCTCTTGGCCTGCCTGTTCAAAAGAAACCCCTCCACGCCAATCAGTATCAGGGCAAGGATTAATAGAAAGCCGTAAACCCCTGCATAGTGCCTGCCCTTATTCATATCTATGCCTCCATCGCCCTCTGGTTTCCATTTAATTATACATGATTTTTCCCATTAGCTGGCAAATAACCGCTGTAAATTTTGCTGCCTATTTTCAGGAAAAAATCAAGCCTATTCTCACTCCCTGGATTGGCTCGGGGTAGTGGGATTACCAGGTCCAGGCGCTTTTCAGGCAAAAACCCGCAGATGCTGCCTGCGGGTTGGGTACGGTTGCTAATTGCTTCTGTGTCAGGCCCTGGACCGATAGCCTGAATCGCTTGCATTTTCGCTTTACGACCGGTAGAGTTATCTTACCCGGCCCGGATCTCCTGGCGCATGAAGAAGTAATAGCCCAGGGCGAAGATCAGCAGGGTAGCGGCGATGAGCCCCACCAGGTGGGGCCAGATCAAGAGCAGGCTCTGGCCCAAGGGCAGGCTGCCGGGGATAGCTCCCCAGGCCAGCCAGTCCTTTAATCGATCCTGCCAGCGTGCCATAAGATCCCTCCCGCGAAATAAATGTTAGCTGCAGGAAGTGAGATAGGAGAGGGTTGCCGGAACTGGTCACGCCAGTTCCAGATTAAAGCTCGTAGGTCGCTTCTATCCCTTATTAGCCAGTGGCAGCGGACATTACAGCCTCGCCCTGGAAATATTGGCGGTAGATATCGTCCAGGTCGTAACCGCGCGCCCGTAAATAGAGCAAGGTAAAGCCTTTGCAGGCCAGGTAGGAAGTGAGTTCGTGGCGAATGTCGACCCCTGTTTGGCAACCCACCTTAATCAAGGCGCCACGGCGTTCTACGGCGGCTACACCGGGCAAAGCCTCCAGGGCAGCCAGCAAGGCATCAGTATCCGGCTCGGCCTGGAGTTCGATCTCCAGGGGCTTGCCGGCCATAACCTGTTGCCCCAGGAGGGCTACCGGCCCCATGGCCAGCAACCTGCCGCCGACAAAGATCCCCACCCGGTCGCAGATCTGCTGTACCTGATGCAGCAGATGGGATGAGATAAGGATCGTCTTACCCCGTTGCCGCGCCAGGCGCACAATCAAGTCCAGCAATTCCCGCACCCCCTGGGGGTCAATCCCCAGGGTTGGTTCGTCCACCTTCAGGCTCAACTGTTCGTAATAATGCAACCATATTACCTCGCGGTAAGCCACGGGGAGCTGCAAAATAGCCCGCCATAAGTCCTGGTATTCCAGGTTGGCCAGGGCCATAGCCTCGACATCTGTAACAGCAACCTCTGGAAATTTCTCCGGGTCCAGGTGCCGGCGGCCCCGGGCCCGCAAGTAGTCACGGCAGAGGTTGACGGTGATGTGGTAAATCCAGGTATAGAGGGAGCTGCGGCCCTGGAAATTAGCCAGGTTGGTATAAACCCGGATAAAAACCTCCTGAGCCAGGTCTTCGGCCAGGTAGCGGTCATGAAGGTAAGAATAAGCCAGGTAAAGGACCCTGTCGCCGAAACGGCGCAACAGGTATTCTAACTGTTGCTGGTAGTCAGACCGCTCGAGAACAGCCGAACTGCTACCGGGAAGGGATTCCGAAAGCCCCATGCTGCTACCACCCCCGTCAGACCGACATCCTTTAGCCAAATTGGGCTAATGGACTGCGCGAAGAACTTGCCACAAGAACAGAGGTTTGGTCAATATGAATGCGCTTAAGTCAACATCCCCCTGCACCCAACCAGAAAATTTTAACCTCATTTAAATCTTTTAATTCCGGGTCCCCGGTAAGCAGGATACTTCCGGTAACCTCTGCCGTCGCTACGGCAAAGGCGTCGGCGTAGGCGATAGGGTACCTGGTTTTTATTCTGGCTGCTTGAAGCACCAGACCCGTCGTTGCGGGAACAATCTCCAGAGTGGTTAGCTGCAGGCGGTTAACTACATCCAGAGCCGCGTCTTCACCTCTACGGCGGCCCAGAATATAAAATATCTCGCCCAGATTAATTACGTTCAGGTAAAGCTGCGGGGGATTGATATTTTCTCCAAGCAAAGGGCCTATTTCTTCAACTCTTTCGCCTTCGCCGTTACTCCAGGCGATGAGGTTTTTAACAAGCATCCCCGGTTCTTCTCCCTGCAACCAGGCGAGAATGGCCCAGGAATCAAGGGTCATGCCGCAAATTAACTGGCTATTAACGTCTTTGGCCATCGTGATTTAACTCCTGCTGATGTTCCCGCAACAAATCACCCAGTAAATCCACATCCCGGTATTTACCATACAGTTCGTTTGCCACGTCCTCTTTTACCGGCTTCAAAACTATCCTGCCGCCTTCCAGCTCAACCAGAAATCTGGCTCCCGATTTAAGCTTCAGGGTTTCCCTGATCCACTTAGGGATAACTACCTGGCCTTTAGTAGAAAGAGAGGTAACGGCCATGCCCTTCACCACCCCTTTTGTTCTTACTCTATTGTAAGACTTGTTTTATACTTTGTCAAT
>DFYS01000087.1 GCA_002383405.1 Moorella sp. UBA4076 | reverse complement strand
TATGCTAACTGTAAAAGAAAGGTCGCCTCACGCGCCCGCCTGTCCAGGCTTTTTACTTGTCCGGCCAGTCCCACATAATTTACAATTATTTAACCTTTATTTTATGGGAGCACCATGGGGATTTAACAATGGCGTGCTATATTAATTCTAGAAGAACTCTTAATACCCACATTTCGCAGGGTAAGATTTAAACTAGCACAAGGAGGCTAAAACATGGTTAAGCTTTGTCAAGGAATCATGGTGGCGGCTCTCGCCCTGACGGTGCTCGCCACTGGCTGTCAGAGCAGGGCGCCCCAACAGCCCGCGCCGACAGCTCCTGCCACGGCCGGCACACCCCAGGGCACGGTCACCGTCTACACCCCGCACCAAGGTGCCGTCCTAGACGAATGGGACAAAGGCTTCGCTACCGCCAATCAGGGCCTGACCGCCCGGACTACCCGTATCGGTACTACAAATCTCTTGGGTCGTCTACGTGCTGAGAAGGCCAACCCACAGGCCGATATTTGGATCGGTGGGGGTGGCATCGTCCCCTTCATCACGGCTGCCAATGAAGGTCTCTTGGCCGCGTACAAGCCCAAGGACGCTGACGTCCTCGACACTTTGAGCCCCCAGATCATCTGGCACGACAAAGACTGGCGCTGGACAGCGGCCAACCTCATCGCTATGGGTATCGTCTACAACCCACAGCGCATCAAGCCGGAAGAGCTTCCGAAAACCTGGGATGACTTGGCCGATCCTAAGTGGAAAGGCCGTATCGAGATGTGGGATCCGGCCAGCTCCGGCACTTCCGCCGCCTTCGTATTGATGAACCTGCAACGCTTAGGTGAGGAGAATGGCTGGGAGTACTTGAAGAAGCTCTACCAGAATGTCGCCCGCTACACCGCCGAGGGTTCGCCAGCCGCCAGTATCGCCCGCGGCGAAGTAGATCTCGGCATCACCTTCGAGCACACCGCCCTCATCTTCCGCGACGAAGCCAATCGCACGGGCGGCAACCCGGACAACATCGCCTTCTACCTGCCGGAAAAGACGCTGGTGATGGCTGAGCCCATCGCCCTGGTGGAGAAGGGCCCCAACGCCGCTGCCGGCAAGGCCTTCGCCGACTACATTCTCAGCCCGGCTGGACAGGAGGTGCTGGCGCGGTACGGCTTTATGTACCCTGTCACTCCCGGTGTGCCCACACCACCCGGCGCCTTCTATACCGTTAATGACTACTTCCAGCGGGCCATGGATCTCGACCCGACCTGGATGGCCCAGAACCTGGACCGTGCGCTGAAAACCTGGAAGAATGAGGTGGAAATCTCCAAGTGAGGGGTAAGCTGGAGTTTAGGTCGGTGACCAAGAGCTTCGGCACCCACCGGGCCGTGGACGACGTGACGCTGACCATCGAGGAGGGCGAATTATTCGCTCTCCTCGGTCCGTCTGGCAGCGGTAAAACCACCTTGCTCCGCTTGGCCACCGGTTTCGAAACCCCGGACAGCGGAGAAATCGTCTTGGATGGGGAAGACATCAGCCGCAACCCGCCCTGGCAGCGGCCTGTAGGGCTGATGTTCCAGCAGTATGCCCTTTTTCCACACCTGGATGTCCAGACCAACGTTGCTTATGGGCTCCTCGCTCAGCGCTTTCAGGTCGGCAGTCCCGTCCAGCGTCTGGCGCTTCTTGGGGGGCTGCGGCGCAGGGCTTGGCACGATCCGGAAGTCAGCCAGGCCGTGCGCCGGGCCCTGGAGCTCACCGAGATCGCGCCTTTAGCCAGTCGGCGCCCCGCCCAGCTTTCCGGTGGCCAGCAGCAACGCGTAGCGCTGGCCCGCGCCCTCATCACCGGTCCCAAGGTGCTGCTCTTAGATGAACCACTGAGCGCCCTGGATGCCGGTCTACGCGAGCGGCTGCGCTCGGAGCTAAAGGTACTGCAGCGGCGGCTCAAACTCACCGTCATTTATGTCACCCATGATCAGGAAGAGGCCTTTGCCCTGGCCGACCGGGTAGGGGTGATGCTGAATGGCCGCCTCGAGCAGGTCGCCCCGCCCCAGAAGCTCTATCGTAGACCGGCCACAGCCGCCGTGAGCGCTTTCTTGCGCCTGCCTAACCGCTTTCCAGGCATTTTGGCCGCCGCCGACGGGCACTGGCAGCTGACAATGGATGCCGGGGTGACTTTACTTTGGCGTGGACAACCGGCCGGAGTGGCCCCGGGACGCGTCCTGGCCGTGATCCACCCGGAGGATATCGCCGTCTATGCCCCGACGGCAGCCGGCTCTAAGCCTGGGGAAACGTATTGCCCTGCCCAGGTGGTGACTCAGGAATTTCGGGGGCCGCTTACCCTGTTGACGCTGGCCCTACCTTGCGGCCTTTGTTATGCGCTGCTGCCCAGCCAGGAATTGCCTGTCGGCCACGAGGTAACCTTGGGATTGGACCCAGGCCGCTTTATCCTTTACCCCGGGGAAGAAGGTGGCAATCATACCTAAGAGTCTACAGCGGGGCACGGGCCTCCGAACTGTTTTCGCACTCTACCTCTTTTTGACCCTGCTCCTTCCCCTGCTCACCCTGGTCGTCGTGGCCTTTACCGATGAGCCAGCCAACCCTGTAAACCTTTTACTGCAGGGGCGCGCCGGGGAGTTCTGCTCCCTGCTGCAGCGTTTTTCCTGGGAACCGGTGCGGGAGGTATTCGCCACCACCCGCTATCAGCAGGCCCTGACCGCCAGCCTGATTCTTTCCGCTGCGGTGGCCGCCGGCGCCACTCTAGTCGGTACCCTGGTGGCCTTCGCCGCCAGCCTGTCCGGGGTACCGGGGCGCCACCTTTTTGCCTCCCTCCTGCCCATCCCTTTGGCCATTCCGCCCTTTCTCGGCGCCATCGGGCTGAAGCTTCTGGCGGGACGTAGCGGGATGCTGAACCACCTGCTGTCGCCCCTGGGCCTCCCCTGGCCCAGCGAACTGATCTACAGCTACGGCGGCGTCGCCCTGGTGCAGGTGGCCAGCCTTTTCCCTTTTGTCGCCCTCAACGTGCGCGCCGCTTTGAGCGAGCTGGACCCTTCCCTGGAGGAGGCCGGGCGCACCCTGGGGGGAGCGCCGGCCTGGACCTTTGCCACCATCACCCTGCCACTATTGGCCCCCGCCCTGGGTGCCGGGTTCCTCCTTACCTTCATGCTGGCCTTCGGCGACTTCGGCACACCGCTCATCCTGCTACCGCCGTCCCAAAAGCTGCTCATTCTTGAGGCTTACAAGGACCTGACCGGCGGGCTCTTCTGGGCCGAAGCCGCCATCCAGAGCCTCATCATCATCTTTTTCGTGGGCGCGGTCTTGCTCTTGGAGCGCCGTCTCCTGGCGGGGCGGGAGTATTACAGCCTCAGCGTCCGCCGCGCTACCGTGCTGCCGTCGGAGATCAGTTGGTTCCGGCGGGGACTTGGTTTTACCGCCGCTGTCGTCTTCGCCCTGCCCCTCCTGCTCATCGCCAGCATGTTCCTTCTGGCGTTGGCGGCCAGTTGGGGCGCCCGCCCCTTTCCGGACGCTCTCACCACTGCCAACCTGCTACGCGTCACTGTAGCCGCGCCGGGTCCGCTCCTCGTCACGGCGGTAGCCGCCGTCTTAACCATAGGCTGTTCGCTCCTTCTCGGCACCCTGGCTGCTCACTTTTTCAAACGCCTCCCAGGTCGCGGTAATACCCTCTTGGAGTTCGGGCTGAGTTTCCCCCTCGTCCTTCCGGGAATCGCCCTCGGCATCGGCCTCATCGCCGCCTACAACGCCCCACCGCTGGCGCTGCACCCTTCAGCTTTCCTCCTCATCCTTTCTTATGTTCTCACCCGTACCCCCTACGCTCTTGTAGCGGTGCGCGCCGCCTTGGAACAGATTCCCGGTACCCTCGAAGAGGCTTCGGCCGCTTTGGGAGGCCGCCCCATCTTCACCTGGCGCCACGTCCTCGCCCCTGTCCTCCTGCCGGCCCTGGCCTCCGCCGCCCTCTTCATTTACTTCTCGGTAACCCACGATATCTCACTCACCCTGCTCCTTTCTCCACCCCACTTTGTTCCTGTTTCTATCTCGCTCTATCACGAACTGGACAGCGGGCGCAATTTCCTTGCGGCGGCTTACGGTACCTTGCTCTTTATTGCCACAGCCGTACCATACCTTATCTATAGCGCCAAGCAGCGCTGACCCAGTGCGTCGGTTATTGGTGTTCGGTTAAACTCCGGACATTCCATTCCACAGCTACAGCGGCGTCGACCTCGCCCTTATGCAGGTGGCCAGTCTTTGGCCCGCTGGGGACAGTCCATGCGCCCGGACTGGTTGCGGGGTGGTTTCTGGATCTGCCTTTGATACTTCCTTCCCCCGCCATCTCACTCACTTAAAAGAATAAAGAGCGCCCAAACAAAAAGCCTTCCCTTTCGAGATGACTTTCGCTTCCATACAATTCTATCGGCTACACGCTCCGAGTAAAGTCTGGCAAGCCCTTACGTTCCAACTTCACGCCGCCGGCAAGAGTCAGTGCCTTTTGCCATGTTTTTTCGGTTTCGTACTTGAGAAACTCATACAGGGGATCTAATTCCTCGGCTGCGTCATACTTTTGCAGGCACTCGTAGTACACCCGCTTATCCTCGTCATAAACGATGAGGGGCGGGTGATCGTGTGTCATGAGATAGTAGTTCATAAGCGTCCTGCCGACCCGGCCGTTACCGTCGGCGAAGGGATGGATATACTCAAACCGGGCGTGAAGGTAGGTGGCGGCTTTTAAAACATCCCGGCCCTGATAGGCATTTACTTCGGCAATCAGTTCCGTCAGGTCGTTTACTACATCCTGCGCAGCGGAGCCGATCTCATGGACGCCGGTCACATAATCGTGTTTTTTAAACTCCCCCGGCCGCTCCTCATTTTCAATATACCTGCGCTCGTCGTATGTCCCGCCGGTGAGAACCCGGTGGATTTCCTTGACCAGCTCTATGCTGAGCGGCTCCTTTTGCACGATTTTTGCTTTTAAAAACTCATAGCACAGCTTTTGATTATGCTGCTCAAACAGGGCGCGGGGATTCCCGGTATAACCCACAACCCTGCCGTTGGTAAAGATTTCCCTCGTATCGGGGTAGGTAATTTCCTCATTTTCTATCTTCCCGGAATGGAACGCAAACAGGACGCGGAAGCTGTCAAGGTATTTATCGAGATCGGCGGTGGACTTGATTTGATACGACTGCCACAGAGCAACAACCCGGCTATATTATTCCAAGTGTATTTCTCCTTTTTCGCATTATCGATTTTAATTATATCACAGTTGTGGCACTGCAGCATGCAAATTGGGACGGGGCTTCAGGGACACGTCAAAGTAAATATGAAAAATCAAGCTAGGGGTAGCTAGGTAGACATTTACCACCTTAAACAGGCAGAAAACTGGAAGGAGGAAATTAAAAAAGCATAAATAGCCCTAAATAGGCATACCTAAATACACGGTTAGTTTAACCGCGATTTTTCGTAACTGAACTAAGGTAGAGGAAGGCCTATTACAATCCGATATAGCCCAGCGCGCGTTCCGGTTTACGACTACAGGCACGTAGCGCTTGAGCAATATTGCCAATATCTTGTAGGTGCAATAGGCTTATCACCAGGTTCCGTAAAGTTGCCATCACCCGCGGGCCTTCTTTAGAGCGCACCTGGGAGCGGTCTTCGTTAAAGGTCATGTCACGTACCCAATGAAGACGGTTTTCAATCTTTGTGTAACAGTGCCGCTAATAGATGGAGCTTCTTACCGTCGGGTCCGCGTGCACCCCGTAGCGTTTTGCCATCTACATAATTGGCGAAAGCCTAAATAATAATGCCTTGCCATAAGGTGGTTCCATCGCGCCTCTTCATGCGGCTTTATGGGGCGTACAGTTAAAGTTTGCAGTTCGGGGTGCGCTGGCATATCAAGCTCCTTTGTGGACCGGAAAATGTTTTACTCATACATTTTAACAGCCCATAAAAGAAAAAGTCAGTGTTATTTTTGATTGCCTGCTATCTCTTGATCAAATCTGACTTTGACGTGACCCTGTGACAAGGGTTCACCCATTGACTATGTAGTACCAAAAGAAGGCCTGGTTATGGTAGCCAGCCCGGTAGCCCTTTTAAAGGACTCACCCAACCCTCACGGCGGCGAGCTTTTCCTGGATTATGTTCTCTCCAGGGATTGTCAGGAGTTTATGGCCGGCAGCCAGAACGTAGTGCCGGCACGCACCGATGTCCGGCCCCCTGCTGGTGTCCCGGCCCTGCAAGAATTGAAACCCCTGCCGGTTGACCCGTCGTTTATTAAGAAGAATAAAGCGGAACTGGTAGAGCAATTCACTAGAATATTTACCAGTTAGAAGGTTAAGTAATGAGAACCTGGCGGTTGCCGAAGCTGGTTGAAGGACAGGTGCTGGTGCACCTGTCCACCATCATCCTGCTATTCCTGGTGGTAGGTTATCCTCTATTGCGCCTGTTGGGGGAAAGCTTTCTTTACGCAGGGCACTTTTCCCTGGAAAACTACCGTCAAATTGCTATCCAGCCTGCCAACTATATAGCCCTGGGCCGCACCTTGAGTGTCGGCCTGGCAGTCACGATGCTGGCGACGGCAGCCGGCGCCTTTTTGGCCTGGCTGGTAGCCAGAACGGACCTCCCTGGCAGGCAACAGCTGAAAACCTGGCTCATGCT
>DFYS01000061.1:1886-9531 GCA_002383405.1 Moorella sp. UBA4076 | reverse complement strand
CACTGCCTGTAAAAAATCCCGGTACTTATACCGGGGTATAATCAGGCATCTTTTTTGCCTGCATACCACTTTTGAAACTCTGTTAAATCCACGGCTAGATCTTTAGCAACTGCTTCTACAAGGGTAGGCGGATATTTTTTAGTTTCACCATGTTTCACATGGACCACAAATGGTTTGCCTTCCCGGTTTAAGCCTACCCACTTGTTATTACGAAACTTTACCGTTCCTGAACGACTAAAGGCCAGGAGAAAGCGTTCAAATTCTACCTGCCGTAGCTCTGGAAATCTGCTCATATGGCAACCTCAACAATCCTGATCTCACTTTCTGGACTGATATCCTGGAAAACAGCTTCCTTACCGAATTCCGCTACCATCTCTGTGATAGCCTCTTGCAGATTAGCCATAGCTTCTTCCCTGCTTTTGCCTGTAGCCGTAGCTCTAACAGGCTCACAGCGAGCTATAAATCCCTTCTCCGGTAGAGGAGAAACTACTACAGGTAATTCATATTTCATGGTTTGATTACTCCTCGGGTTTTATTTGGCTTTCCTTTATTCTACTACTATTCTACCACATAGTATAGCAAAAAGTAAGCCTCGCTTATTTACAACTGATTCGCTTTACGTGACACTACGACTATATCTTCCATAAGATCATTTTCTGCTTCTGGCTGGTAATTTTATCCTTCCCTGCTACCGTTCCTGCAGGTGCAGGATCGCTTCCAGGACGCCGCCGGCCACGGCGCGGGCTTTGTCGGAGATGGTGAAGCAGTAATCCCGCTCGCCGCGGGGGTCGATGTCACCCGCCTTCATACCGCGGGTAACCTCCAGGCCGTCATGGAGGAGGCCCCGCAGCACGCCGCTGAGCGGCGCCGGCAGGGGCACATCGCCAACTATGGCCACTGTTTCCCCGGCAGCTACTGGATCGCCGATGGCCTTTAATCCCTTAAAAATACCGCCCGCCGGTGCCCTTAAGACCCTTGCTTCGGTATAGCCCATCACTTCGCCGGGGATGCCGGTATTGGGCAGGGCCTCCCCCTGCCAGATAACCCGGCCCAGGTAATGGCCGCGCTTTGTCTCCACCACCGCATGGGCATCCCGGCCGGCGGTAAAGCCCGGCCCCAGGGCAATAACCACCGGAGCCTGATCGATGCTGGTCCCCAGGTTGGTCTTAGCCAGGATGGCGTCGATGACGACATGTGGCTTTAAGGTGGCAATAATCTCCGCGCCGGGGTCTACTACGATGGCGATCTCACCAGCCAGAGCTATTTGTCGCGCCGTGGCAGCATCGGCCGCCCGGCGGGCCGTGACCCCCTCCACCGTCACGGTGCCGGCGTAAACAGCTTCGGCAAAAGCTACGGCGCGGCGGATCACCGTCGGCCGGGCTGTTTCCGTCATAATTACTGCAAAACCGGCCTGGTGCAGCCGGTGGGCGACACCGCTGGCCAGGTCGCCGGCACCTTTGATGACTACCAGATTGCGCACTTTCCCCTGCCCCCCGTAAATTAAATGCCAGAGGCAGGAAGTCGGAAATCAGAATTAGTGTAGCAACTGGCCCGGCCAGCTTCCCAATTGAAGCTTCCAACTCCCTGCATTTTTATCTTTTCGTTAGTGATAGAAGAATCGCCAGCAACACCAGTAACGGTCTTGCTGTTATGAATTGATGCTCCCCACGGCTAAAGCCAGGGAGTTCTGCCGGCGGCAGCCGTAACCTCTCCCCCGCTCTCGTCTTGCCCTCGCGGGCTGGCTACAACATCGCGGACCTCAGTCCTGGCCCTCTCCATGATTATATCCGTAGCGCTGACTTTCGTGGGCGCCCCGTGTCATATTATGAGTATGTTATGTGAAGTAACAGGTGGGATGGCCAGGCCTGAAACTTATCCCCTATTAATCATACTGCGCATAGGTCCATTTTAGCAAGGCTTATTTCCCCTCCAGCCAGGCCTGGTAATCAGCCGGGGTGTCGATATCCTGCACCACCCCGGGGCAGTCCACCGCCACCGCTAAAACTTCCTCAGGATGATTCCTGATAATCTCCCTGGCGCCTACATCCCCCTGCAGCGCCAGGATTTGCGGCCAGAGGTCCCTGGCGATAAGAACGGGATTGCCCCGCTGTCCCTGGTAGACCGGAACAACAATCTTCTGATGGCCAGCTGTATAAGCTACTGCCAGCTGCGTTAGCACGTCCGCAGTGACCCCCGGCTGATCAGCCAGGACAAAAAGAGCGGCCCGGGTCGCCGGCGTCAGGGCGGCCAGACCGGCCTGCAGGGAGGTGCTCAAGCCGCGGCGGTAGTCCGGGTTGACGGCAATATTTACCGGCAAATCCTCCAGCGCCGCGGCCACTTGCTCCGCGTCATGCCCCAGCACGACCACCACATTGCCCGGCAGGGCGGCCAGGGTCGTCCGCACCACCCGCCGCACCATGGGTTCCCCGGCAATAGCCAGCAGCTGTTTGCCACCACCCAGGCGTTCCCCGGCACCGGCGGCCAGGACAATAACCCCGACTGAACCGGGGGGGCCGGCTACCCCCCGGAGCACCTGGCGCACCGGTACCGGCGTCGCCACAGAACCAAGGATAATCCTGTCAATAAAGGTGGAAATTGGGAGGCGGGGGCCAGGAGTTTGGCAGGAACTGGCTACGCCGGTTCCTGATCTAAAGCAAGCCTGGAAGTACCCCCGGTTGCCATTACTCTCCAACACGGGTATCGTAGGGCAGGCTACCGCCACCGCCGGAACTTCCTCCGCGTGGGTACGGATAGCCGCCCTGGCGCCTCCATCATTAGTGGTCTGAACGCCGCCGGTACTTTCCTCCCCGTGGCGCCCGGTGGCAGGGGTTATCCCGGTATCCGCGGCCGACGGCGAGGCAGCTGCATTCGTGATAATTCCGGCATCCCCGGCAGCCAGGATCAACTCCGCTATTTCGCGGCCGGCCAGCCGGGCGGCATAACTTTCCGCCTGGTTAAGTAGCCCCACCCATCGCGCCGCCGGCGGCACCCCCTTACGCCCACCCGCCGGGTGGATCAGGAGCCGGGCCACATCCATTGCCGTTAAAGGTTCCCCTTCCTGCCGCCCCAGCAGCCCGGCCACCAGGTGGGGGCGGTGGACCTGGGGCACGGCCAGCGGCCGGCCCACAACTGCCAGACCGGCTACTGTTACTACCAGGGTTGTCTGCGGGGGAATGACCGGCTCGTAGCCCGCCGGGGCTTTTAGCAGGGCGCCGGCGGCACCGTCGCCCTCCAGGAGCAGGTAGTCTATCTCCAGTTCGGCCAGGGCGGCTATCTGTTCCGGGTCAAGGCCGGTAACTTTACCCTCAGCAGTGATACCGGAACCGCAGGTGACAAGCAGACCCTCCGGAGGGAAGGACGGCATACCCGCCGGCATTAGAGGTGCCTTTTCTATAGCGCCGCTGACAGGAGCAAATTTCCCGGCCGCGCTTGCCGCATCACCGCCGTTTGGAGCAGCCATTCTGGCCGCGGTTGCCGCATCACCGCCGTTTGGAGCAGCCATTCTGGCCGCGCTTGCCGCATCACCGCCATCCTGAGCAGGCATCCCGGCCGCGGTTGCCGCATTACCCGCGTCTGCGGCCATATATAAACGAGTATCAAATATTCCGGCTGCAGGCCGATAGCAACCCCCTCCCGCGGGTGGTGCCGCCATCCGCGCCCTTACCTCTCCTGCCAGGACGGCGGCATCAGCGGTAATGACCGGCTCCGCCAGCCGCCGTAACTGTTCGATGTACATCCTGGTCGCCGGCGCTGCCACTACCTGCGCCCCGGCCGCCGCCAGCTCGCGGGCGAGACAAATAAGGGCCGCAGTTTTGCCCCCAGCCCCCACCAGAGTAATTATCTCCCTTGCCTTAAGCCCCAGTGCCCTGGATAAGCGCATCAGCGGTACCCCCCTGCCCGGCGCATTTATAATGATGCAGGTGCGGCCTGCTCCCGGCAGTCCCTTTACCGAAATAGGCTAAAATTCCGGCGGCGTAATGGCGGAGATAAATACCAGGTCCTGGTCGCCGGCACTCCAGAGCTTGTGGGGGATAGAAGAATAATAATAGATGCTGTCCCCTTCCTCCACCCGGTGGACTTCGCCGCCGATGTCGATTTCCATGATTCCCTGGAGAACAACGATGCACTCCTCCCCGGGGTGGGCCAGGGGTTCGTCGCAGCTGGCCGCCCCCGGCTCCAGACGGGCCATCATCACTTCCATCTTGCGGTTTAAATCCGGCGATAGAAGCTCATAGGTCAGATGGGACTGGGGGAAACGCAGCACCTTGCGCTGGTCCTTACGCACCACCGGGCTGTGATCCTCATGATTTAGCAGAAAATAGAAGATGGGGATATCCAGAGCCTCGGCAATTTTACGTAAAGAGGTAATCGACGGGTCGGCCAGATCCCGCTCCACCTGGCTTAAAAAGCTGGAGGTCAGGCCTGTCTTCTCGGCGACATCCTTGAGGCTCATGCCCCGCTCCCGGCGCAAGTTACGAATCTTTTCACCAAGCACTAGCTATTTACCCCCCAACGGTTCGATAAATACGTCCATGATCCCGCCGCACACCATGCCCTCTTCAGCGGCCGTATCAGCAGTGAGATCAAGGTGGTATATTTCTGGTACGCCTGTCGCTATGACCAGCAGCGCCCGCTGGCGAATGGCCGCTTCAGCGCAGCCGCCACCGGTAGTGCCGATCGTTTCGCCTCCGGCCCGGACCAGCATCCGCGTGCCGGGTTCCCTGGGGGCCGAACCCCTGACCTGGATAATAGTGGCCATGGCGCAGGGTTCGCCCTGTTGCATCAGCGCAACCGCCTGCTGGATAAGTTCCCGGTCCATGGTTTGATCTTCCCCGCTTAAGCATACTGAAAACCCTGGTTATAATTTCAACATAGTTAACCATTTTTCCTGCATGCACCGGCAGCATTCGCGATTTTTCTTTTAGTTTTCTCTGAGATAAGAAAAAATACCCTGATAAGCACCACTCATCAGCAAAAGCAAGCCGGCAACTGTCGGGTTTACAATCAAAAAAACCGCCCTGGAAGTAAGGGTGGTGATGGAAAGGAAGCCTCCACCTGCAAACCGTGAAAATGCAGGTAAGGCGTCAGGTTTAAAGCAGGTTTCCCAGCATTTAAAGAAATATACGTGATGTACGTTAAGAGTTCAGCAATCTAAACGGATGCCCATGCCGCCGGCGCGGCACCAGNNAGCGCAGGCGGAACGCTATTTTCAGGGTAGGGTAGTGCAGAGGCATTAAAAACTTACTTCCAGCTATGATGCTCCTGCAGCGAATGTCAGCCCGGTCAGGCCCCGCGCCGGTAGACACGGATAATCTCGGCCAGGATGCTAATAGCTATTTCCGCCGGCGTTTCAGCACCGATATCCAGGCCGATGGGGGCATGCACCCTGGCCAGGGCTGCCTCCGGCACCCCGCCGGCCTGCAGGCGCTCCTTGACCCCCTTGATGCGCCGCCGGCTGCCAATCATGCCGATATAAGCCGCCGGGGAGGTGATTACCGCCTGCAGACAGGCGTAATCATAACGGTGGCCGCGGGTGACAATGACAATGTAGGTAGCCGGGTTGATCTTCACTTCCTGCAGGGCGGCGGCAAAATCGCGGCAGATGATCCGGTCGGCGGCCGGGAAAAGGGCCGGGCTGGCAAAGTCCGGACGGTCGTCGATTACCGTTACCCGGTAACCGGCCAGTTTGGCTGCGGCCGCCACCTGCTGGCCTACGTGACCGCCCCCCAGGACAATGACCTCCGGTTCCGGCCGCACCGGTTCCAGAAAAACGGTGACGCTGCCCCCTGCCAGTTCTACTGTTTCCAGCCGCGGCCGCCGGCCGGCCAGCACTTCCCCGGCGCGTCCCGCTACTGCGGCATCCAGGTCAGCCATCCCCAGGCTGCCGTAGTGGCGGTCGGTACTCCAGAGACAGCGGTTACCGGGGGCCACCCCCGGCAGGCCCGTCTCTGCCCCTGCCTGTACCACCGTCGCCGCTACCGCCGGCTGCTGCTCCGCCAGGGCCGTCAGCAGCTGCTGGAAAAAAGCCAGTTTGTCCATATCAATATATCCCCCAAACCAGGATGACCGCCGGGGAGCTGCTGCTGCACCTAAGTTTATCCATATCAGTATATCCCCCGAACCTGGCGCGGCCTGCAGCAGAGAAGCGGGCCGTCCTATTTTTCGCGGTTGTGGCATTTATAACCTGCCGCCTGCATCAAAAGCACCTGCCGGCGCCCATCAGCCCTTTCCGGGAAGGTGTCTTTACAGAACCTGTAATCCGCTATCTCTGGATTGAAAGCTTGTAGAGATGCAGCGGCACACATAACCGTACAAAACCTGCCATCCGCTATTCCCCTGTCTCCCGGGCCATCGTAGCGTCCATCACGGCACCCCGGCCAGTAACCGTTTCAATCCACCCTGGGCAATGCCTCCTGCAGGTGTTAACAGGAGGGGGCCAGTAACGCCTGCCTGCTCTGTTAATAGCTGCTGCAAAGGCCCCCCGTCCCTGTGGCAGACCGGGCATCAGGCTGCTTCTTCCCGTCCAGGCATAAAGCAGTAATCTCCGCCATGTTGGTTACGACCAAATCCGGCGCCGCGGCCAGCAGGCGCTCGCGGGGAACCTTGCTCCAGGAAACCGCTACACTGGTCACCCCGGCGGCCTTCGCCGATAGAATATCATGGGGGCTGTCGCCGATCATCGCCACCCCATCCGGGGCCAGCCGCAGGAGCTCCACCCCGCGCTGTACCGGCTCCGGCTCCGGTTTGTGACTATTGACGTCTTCCATGGTAACCACGGCTTGAAAGAAACCGTCTAAATTAAAAAGACGCAATCCGTAAAGAGTGGTATCGCGTACCCGCGAGGTGACGATGCCAAGCTTGATGCCTGCCGCCTGGAGCTGCTCCAGTCCTTGCCGCACCCCCGGGCATAAACACACCAGCTCGTCGAAGTGATCATGGCTGAAACGGCGATATACGGGCAGCATCTCTTCTACCAGTTCCGGCCGGTCAGGCACAAAAGCCGCCAGCCCCTCCCGCAGGGTGATGCCGAAATATGGATAAACCTCCTCCGGCGCCACCACCCGGCCCAGGTAAGGCCGCAGGGTATGCTGGAAGGAATTAATGATCAGCTCCGAGGTGTCCACCAGGGTGCCGTCGAAATCAAAGAGAACGCCAGCAAACAAATCTTCATCCCCCTTTTTCTCCATACCCTGTCCAGCTAGCCAATACCAGCCTCTGCTTCCAGGCGGTTGATACGCGCTTCGTGTTCTTTTGATTCTGCCTGCCAGCCAGGACATATTCGCTGTCATAATGGCTGCTATTTACAGCCGTTCCTTCAGCAGCTGGTTCACCAGGCCGGGGTTGGCCTTGCCTTTAGTCGCCTTCATTACCTGGCCCACCAGGAAGCCCAGGGCCTTATCCTTACCGTTACGGTAATCATCCACGACACCCGGGTTGGCGGTCAGGATTTCCTCGACGACCTGCGCCAGGGCACCCGTATCGCTGATCTGGACCAGGCCTTTCTCCTCGACAATCCGGCGCGCTTCTTTGCCGGTAGCAAACATCTCCTCCAGGACCTGCTTGGCGATCTTGCCGCTGATGGTCCCTTCCTTTTGTAATTGCAGCAGGGCGGCCATCTCCTGCGGCGGTACGGGGGATTGCCCCG
>DFYS01000061.1:0-1811 GCA_002383405.1 Moorella sp. UBA4076 | reverse complement strand
CGGGCGTCGGGCAGCTCGGGCAGCTCCCGGCGCACCCGCTCGATCCAGCCGGCATCGATCGCCAGGGGCACCAGATCCGGTTCCGGGAAGTAGCGGTAGTCCTGGGCCTCTTCTTTGGTACGCATGATATAGGTGACGCCGCGGTCCTCATCCCAGGCCATGGTGGCCTGCTGGATCCTGCCGCCCCCTTCCAGGACGGCGCTCTGGCGCTCGATCTCGTACTCCAGGGCGCGCTGCAGGGCGCGGAAGGAGTTCATATTCTTCACTTCTGTCTTGGTGCCCAGGACCTGGCTGCCCTGCGGCCGCACCGACACATTGGCGTCGCAGCGCAGCGAACCTTCCTCCATCTTGCAATCGGAAACGTCCAGGTACAGCAGAATAGTGCGCAGCTTCTCCATATAGGCGCGCGCCTCGGCCGGGGTGCGCAGGTCCGGCTCGGAGACGATCTCCAGCAGGGGCACCCCGGTACGGTTGTAGTCCACCAGCGAGTAGCCGCCATCAGGCCCGTCGACGTGGATGAGCTTGCCAGCGTCCTCTTCCATATGCACGCGGGTGATGCCGATGACCCGCTCCCGGCCGTCAACGTTGATCGTCAGGCGGCCGCCGGTAGCCAGGGGCAGGTCGTACTGGGATATCTGGTAGTTTTTGGGGAGGTCGGGGTAATAGTAGTTCTTGCGGTCAAATTTGCAGAAGGGTTCCACCTGGCAGTTCAGAGCCAGGGCCGTTTTCAGGCCGAACTCCACCACCTGGCGGTTGATGACCGGCAGTACCCCGGGCAGCCCCAGGCACACCGGGCAGACGTGGGTATTGGGCTCGCCGCCGAAGGCGGTGGTGCAGCCGCAAAAAGCCTTGGAGGCCGTCTTTAATTCCGCGTGGACTTCCAGGCCGATTACCGCTTCAAAGGCCACTTACGCCACCCCCAGTTCCGGCCGCCGCCGGTGGTATTCGGTGTTCTGTTCAAATGCGTAGGCTGCCTGCAGCAAAGTCGCCTCAGCAAAGGGCGGGCCGATGAGCTGCAGCCCCACAGGCAGGCCGCGGCTGAAGCCGCAGGGCAGGGAGATCGCCGGCAGCCCGGCCATGTTGATGGGGATGGTGCACAGATCGGAGAGATACATGGCCAGGGGATCGCCGGCCTTTTCGCCCAGCCGGAAGGCCACCGTCGGCGAGGTAGGCGTCGCCAGGAGGTCGTATTGCGTAAAAGCCGCTTCAAAGTCGCGCCGGATGAGGGTGCGCACCTTCAGCGCCTTCAGGTAGTAGGCGTCGTAATAACCAGAGCTCAAAGCATAGGTGCCCAGCATAATCCGCCGCTTGACCTCCGGCCCGAAGCCCCGGCTGCGGGTGTTCATATACATCGCGACTATGTCCCGGCCCGGCACCCTGAGGCCGAAGCCCACACCGTCGTAACGCGCCAGGTTGGAGGAAGCCTCCGCCGGCGCCACCAGGTAGTAGGCCGGCAGGGCGTATTCCGTATGCGGCAGGGATGTTTCTTCACATACCGCCCCCAGCGCTTCCAGTTTGGCAATGGCGCGGCGGACGATGGCCTCCACCTCCGGCTCCATGCCGGCGCCGAAATACTCCCGCGGCACCCCGATTTTTAAGCCCTTGATCTCCGGCTTTAAAGCCGCCTGGTAATCGGGTACCGGCAGGTCAGCGGAGGTGGAATCAAAGGGGTCATGGCCGGCGATAGCTCCCAGGACCAGGGCGCAGTCGGTGACGTCGCGGGTAATGGGGCCGATCTGGTCCAGGGAGGAGGCGAAAGCAATGAGACCGTAGCGCGACACGCGGCCGTAAGTGGGCTTCATCCCTATCAC
>DFYS01000157.1 GCA_002383405.1 Moorella sp. UBA4076 | reverse complement strand
TGAACTAAGGCTGCAAATGCGCCTTCCGGGAACCTGCCTCACCACCGATACAGTAGCATACTGATTCGGCAGAACGCTATTTTCAGTGTAGTTACTGATCAACAGTGCAAGGGGCCAGAAGTGGTTTATATTGGAGGATTAATCTTGGATATAGTACAAGACCCGCTCCCGCGGTATCTGCTCAATTTTAACCTCGAGGTATTGCCCCGGGAAGAGACCGGTATTTTGATTATCGGCAGCGGCATCGCCGGCCTCTATACCGCCCTGAAAATTGCCAGAAGCTGCCAGGTTGTCCTGGTAACTAAAGACGACCTTGCGGTTTGTGCCACCGACCTGGCCCAGGGGGGGATTGCCGCGGCCATTGACCGGGAGGATTCCGCGGCTTTGCACCTGGAAGATACGCTAACGGCGGCAGCCGGCCTGGGAAACCCTGCCGCGGCCGAGGTACTGGTGACGGATGGAGCGGCGCGGGTGCAGGAGCTTATCGACTGGGGTATCCCCTTTGACCGCGAAGGACAAACGATAGCCCTGGGGCAGGAGGGAGCTCATAGCCGGCGGCGTGTCCTCCACGCCGGCGGTGACGCTACCGGCGCAGCAATCTGGCAGGGCCTGGGCGCCAGGGCAATAGCCGCCGGTAACGTCCGGCTGTGGCCGGGGACTATGGCTCTGGACCTGCTGGTTGTTGACGGCCGCTGTTGCGGCGCCCTGGTGTTAACCAGGGCCGGGGATATCAAAGTCATTCTTGCCGCGGCTGTCGTCCTGGCCTGCGGCGGTGCCGGACAGCTTTACCCGGTTACTACCAACCCGGCAGTAGCCACCGGTGATGGCGTGGCCATGGCTTACCGCGCCGGGGCTGAGGTCATGGACCTGGAGTTTTATCAGTTTCACCCCACCGTCCTGGTGCACCCCGGCGCGCCCGGTTTCTTAATTTCCGAAGCTGTTCGCGGCGAAGGCGCCGTTTTACGCAATCAGGACGGGGAAAGGTTTATGCCTGCCTACCACCCCCAGGCGGAGCTGGCCCCGCGTGATATCGTCGCCCGGGCGGCAGCCAGTGAGATATCCCGGCACGGCTCCAGCTGCGTCTATCTGGACCTTACCCATCTCAAAACCGAACTGGTGGAACACCGTTTTCCTACTATAATTTCCACCTGCCGGAAACTGGGTTTAGACCCGCTAAAAGAGTGGCTGCCCGTGGCGCCGGCAGCCCATTACTTTATGGGCGGGGTGCGGACAGACTTGTACGGCCGGACCAGTATTGACGGCCTTTATGCCGGCGGCGAAGCGGCCTGCACCGGGGTGCATGGCGCCAACCGCCTGGCCAGCAATTCCCTGCTGGAAGGCCTGGTTTTTGGCGGCCGGATAGCTGCTGACCTTGACAACCGGGAGTTCAAATCTCCTCATTGCCCAAAGATAAAATATAACAGGTTAAAAGACGGGAGGGGGGAGGATACTTGCAGCTGGTCTGCCGTCCAGGATACTATGCAGGACCAGGCCGGTTTAATCCGCCACGAAAAGGGTTTGCAAGAAGCTGCCAGTACCCTGAAATCCTGGCGGCCGTTGTTGGATTATACAGTGCCAGACCGCCGGGCGGCCGAGATTCGTAATATGTTGACTGTCGCGCAATTAATAATTACTGCCGCCACCTGGCGCCGGGAAAGCCGCGGTGCCCATTACCGGGAGGATTTTCCGGAACCAGACCCTGCCTACCGCAAGCGCCTGGTGCTGGCCCGGGATAGAGAAGCACGAGAGGTGCCGGTATAGACTTTAAAGAAGGGAGAACGCAAAATGCTCAATATGCTGGCGGTAACAGAAATAGTCAAGCGCGCCCTGATAGAAGACCTGGGGGCGGAGGATTTAACCAGCAGCGTCCTTTTCTCCCCCACCGAATGCGGGGCGGGGGAAATAATCGCCCGCCAGGAGGGCACTATCGTCGGCCTGCCGGCAGCCGGATTGGCCTTCCAGCTGCTGCCCCCCGGATGCGCCTTTACCCCCCTGGTAAGCGACGGCAGCAGCGTTGCTGCGGGACAAATAGTGGCCCGGGTGGAGGGGCCGCTGGTGACCATCCTGGGAGCGGAAAGGGTGGCCTTGAATTTTTTGCAGCGCCTGTCGGGTATCGCTACCCTGACAGCCTGTTATGGAGAGCGGGTTAAGCCCTATAAAGCAAAAATCTGCGATACGCGCAAGACTGTTCCCGGCCTGCGTCTCCTGGATAAATACGCCGTCCGTATGGGGGGCGGGGTCAACCACCGCCTGAACCTGGGCGATGCTGTTTTAATTAAGGATAACCATATTAAAGCAGCCGGAAGTATTACGGCAGCAGTAGCCAGGGCACGTTTGGTCATCCCCCTGACGGCGAAAATTGAAGTAGAAGCAGAAAACCTGCCCCAGGTCGAAGAGGCCCTGGCCGCCGGCACCGACATTATTATGCTGGACAATATGGAGCCCGCGGAGATGCGCCGGGCGGTAGAGATGATCGGCGGCCGGGCGCTGGTAGAGGCTTCCGGCGGTATCACCCTCGATCGGGTGGCGGCTGTAGCAGCTGCCGGCGTCGACTATATTTCCATCGGCGCCCTGACCCACAGCGTCACTGCTTTGGACCTGAGTTTAGAACTATGCTAACCCCTTTTGCTCCTTCCCTAACTGCGTCCGCTCCAGGAGCTTTGGACCTGAGTTTAGAACTATGCCAGCCCCCGCCTCCTGGAAGGAGGCTTTTAACCGGCTTTCAAGGAACCTTCGCTAAGAGTACACGCGATCGATATGAAACGTCAGGGGTGGCATTTTTACGTGGGAAAAAGCGAGCAATTGGTCCGCTTTGCTGTGGGTGAAGGAATCCCTTCTGGTCGCTTAGAAGGGGACGCGATAATCACCCTGGCAGGCGACGTTTTTGGCGCGTGTCAGGAGAATGGGCGGCGACATAATGTGAACGAAGCGTCGCTGGCGCAGAAATAATACTGTGTACATTCCCGCCGGCCCTTTACAAAATAGTAAACAAGCGGAATAATAGATCTATCATCCATCACATCGACCAGGAGGTATTCAGAAGTGAAAATAGCCCGCCGGGCTGCCGGCATTAATCCCTCGCCTACCCTGGCCATCGACACCCGGGCCAAGGCCATGAAGGCTCAAGGTATTCAGGTCATCAATTTCAGTGCCGGCGAGCCTGATTTCGACACGCCCGAACCTATCAAGCAAGCAGCTGTTGACGCCCTGAAGGCCGGGTTCACTCGTTACACACCGGTAGCCGGCATCGCGGAGCTGCGCCAGGCGGTTTGTGACAGCCTGCAAAGCCGGGGGCTCGTCTATGAACCGGCCGACATCGTCGTATCCTGCGGCGCCAAGCATTCTTTGTATAACGCCATGCAGGTCTTGCTTAACGAGGGGGATGAGGTCATCCTCAGCGCCCCCTACTGGGTGAGTTACTACGAGCAGGTCAAGCTGGCCGGCGGGGTGCCGGTGGTGGTAAATACTGATGCTGCTTCGGACTTCAAGTTAACTCCGGCCGACCTGCAGGGAGCCCTGACAACCCGGACCAGGCTGCTGGTGCTCAATTCACCCTGTAATCCCAGCGGTGTGGTTTACAGCCGTGACGAGCTGGCAGCTCTGGCGGAGGTAATCCTGTCCCGCGACATAATGGTGATTTCCGATGAGATCTACGCCGCTCTGCTCTACGACGGCCTCACCCACACCAGCATCGCCGCCCTGGGGCCGGAGATAAAAGCGCGGGCTATCGTCATTGACGGCGTGTCNNTATGCCATGACCGGCTGGCGCATCGGCTATGCCGCTGCCCCCCGTAACATCGCCACGGCCATGACCGACCTGCAGAGCCATTCCACTTCCAACCCGACTTCTATAGCCCAGAAGGCGGCGGCAGCCGCCCTGACCGGCAGCCAGGAAGCGGTGGAGAACATGCGCCGCGAGTTTGAACAGCGCCGCAATCGCATCCTGGCGGGCCTGCGGGAACTGCCGGGGGTAGCATGCAACCAGCCGAGCGGTGCCTTCTATGTTTTTCCATTCATCGGCGGGCTCTTGGGCCGTAAGTTTCGTGGCCAGACACTGTCCAGCTCTACCGATGTGGCAACAGCGCTGTTGAATGAATACCAGGTAGCAGTAGTACCCGGCATCGCCTTTGGCGCTGACCCGTATTTGCGTCTTTCCTATGCCACTGCCATGGCTCAAATCGAAGCCGGCCTGGAGCGGCTGCGGGCTTTTATCGGCGAGCTGGAGTAACGGACCGGCGAGTTTAAGTAACGTAAAGCTAAGGCCCGGGAGCGCCCGGGCTTTTACATTTTGGCATCCGGCTCCTTAGTCCCTTAAGTCCGAATATCTTCGCCATGTGGAAAGAAAATAACGCGGCAGGATTTTGGTTTAAGGCTATGCCAGGTTGGGTTTTTAGCAGGGAAGGCGTTCATCCTGCTGCCGCGGCAGGCTGAATACCCCAGCACGGTTAGTATCTTACGGCTTCAAAACTGCAATAAAAATAAAGTTGTTTAGGCCGTCATATCCAGCAAAGGAGAAATGGTCNNGTCACGCCGGCAAGATTGGGTTGTGTGCGGAGCCCACTTTAGATAATAATTCGGTTTCGGCAGGACGATTTACACGGCGTCCGCACCCCCTGGCAGGAAAAATCGATGTTCATGGCGAATATAAACATGATAAACTGCGTGCAGGAGCGAAACCAGCTGATGCTAGTCCTCCATGGGACATGGTTACAGGGTGCCGGGAAAGACCTCCGGAGCCGGTTTTTTATCTGGGGGGAATCCCCGCTTGCACCCCGAAAGTATGGTAATGGCTACCAGCAACTCAAAGGTAAACCGACCCCGCATCCCTTTCAGGCCGCTGAACAGGAATTGATTAACGCCCTGCTGGACCTTGGCGCCGGCCTTTATAAAAATATTCCCCTGGTACCGCCGGGTATGGAAAAGGTCCAGCTGCTCCTGCCGACCGGCGGGCGGCGGCCGCTGCCTTCGCCGGGACTAAAAAGCCTGCCCGGCAGCCCTGTTGTCACTGCCAGGGGGCGGCCGGCCAGGGAGAAAACACCGACCCTGTCCCCCTGGGAAGTCAAGGGTCTGGCTGTAGCACCGGCGTGGATAATCAACGTCTTCACCCGCTTGCCGGAGGGAAGCAAGACCACCCCCAAAGGCCATTTGCTGGCCGCAGATCTTCTTTTTTGGAGCCTGGCCGCCAAACTAGCCCTGGAACTCATGGTCCGGGAGCGTTTTATCCCGGCTGTAAGGGTGGAGGAAAACAACCTCGCCGGGAGAAAGGCCGGAAGTAAGACACCGGGACGGCAGTATTTACAGGCTGCCTGGCAGGCCCTGCTCGACCAGCCGGAGGATGCGCGGCGGGTGGAACTGCTTGCCGCCGCTATGCCCCCGGTATGCCGCGCCCTGGCCGGCATGAACCCTATCAACCCGGACGAGCTGGTGCGGGATTTCCTCCACGGGACGGTCGATGCCATGGCCCGCGGCTGGCTGATGGATTCGCCCCTGGAAGGCAGGCTGCGGGGATCTGACGATAATATCTCAGGCCGCTGGGCCGCCGCCCTGGCCATGGAAAAAAAGGTTTTTAGCGGGTCACCGCTGGAAACGGAAGCCCTGCGGGAAAAAATAACCGCCTGGACCGAGAACCTGGCTGTCCGGCCGGGCACAGTGGCCTTTCGTACCTGCTTCCGCCTCGAGGCGCCGGTAACGCCGCCAGAGGAAATGAAGTCCCGCCGGGGGAGGCAAAAAGAGGAATATACCTGGCAGTTGGAATTTTTATTGCAAGCCAGCGACGACCCGAGCCTGTTGGTGCCAGCCGCTCACGTCTGGCAGGAGCGGAGCAGCGTCCTCGAATTTCTTAACCGCCGTTTTGCCGATCCTCAGGAAAGGCTCCTGGCTGACCTGGGACGGGCGGCGCGGTTGTTTGCACCCCTGGAGCGAAGCTTGCAAAGCCCTTCCCCGGAGGGATGCGCCCTTACTACTAACGAGGCCTATACCTTTTTAAGGGAAGCCGCCGGCCTGCTGGCCGAAAGCGGCTTCGCTGTGCTGGTGCCCTCCTGGTGGGGCCAGCATAAATCCCGCCTGGGGTTGCGCTTGCGGCTGCAAGCCAGAGAGCGTGCCGGGACAGCCCGGAAATCAGGGGCGGTAACCGCGGCGGGGTTAGGCTTTGATACGCTGGTAAACTATGAGTGGGAAGTAGCCCTGGGTGATACAACCCTTGATCGCCGGGAGTTTGAACGGCTGGCGGCTTTAAAAGTTCCTCTGGTCCAGGTACGCGGCCAGTGGGTGGAGGTGCGGCCGGAAGAGCTAGCTGCTGCGGCGCGGTTCTGGCAGCAACGGGAGGAACGGGGACAAATGACCCTGGCCGAGGCCTTGCGTTTCAGCCTGCAGGGCGGAGCCGCTCCCGGCGAAGCAGAAGGGCTGTTTACCGCAGCAAAGGGTGCGGCCATGCTGCCGGTATTGGAAGTAAATGCTACAGGACCCCTGGCCGCTCATCTCGAAAAACTGCAGGGGGAGCGAAGCATAACCCTTTTGCCCCAGCCCGCCTGTTTCCAGGGGCATTTGCGGCCCTACCAGGTACGGGGCTTTTCCTGGCTGCACTTCCTTACCAGTTATGGCCTCGGAGCCTGCCTGGCCGATGACATGGGCCTGGGGAAGACGATCCAGCTCCTGGCGCTGCTGCTCCACCGCAAAGAACACAGCCAGGCCGCCGGTCCGGTCCTCCTTATCTGTCCTACCTCTGTCGCCGGCAACTGGCAGCGGGAAGTAGAACGCTTTGCTCCTTCGTTACGGGTACTCCTGCACCACGGCAGTGAGCGCCTCAGTGGCGAAAGCTTTCTCCATCAGGCCAACCAGCATGACCTGATAATCAGCACCTATTCCCTGGCTTCCCGCGATGCGAAAGAACTGGCCGCCGTAGCATGGGACGGGGTGGTGCTGGATGAAGCCCAGAATATCAAAAATCCTGAGGCCAAGCAGACTCACAGTATCCGCCGTCTCAAGGCCGGCTTTCGCGTCGCCCTTACCGGCACGCCGGTGGAAAACCACCTGGGTGAACTCTGGTCGATTCTGGAATTTCTCAACCCGGGTTACCTGGGCAGCCAGGCCGGTTTCCGCAGCCGCTTCATGATCCCGATTGAACGTTACCGCGATGAGGAACGAGCCTCGCAGCTTAAAAGCCTGGTCCAGCCCTTCATTCTGCGCCGCGTCAAGACCGATCCGGCTATCATCCGCGATTTACCCGCCAAACAGGAAATCAAGGTCTATTGCCACCTGACGCGGGAACAGGCGACTCTTTATGAAGCTGTGATCCAGGACATGCTGGAGAAGATTGCAGCGGCGACCGGTATTGAACGCAAAGGGCTGGTACTGGCCACCCTGGCCAAACTGAAACAAATCTGTAACCATCCAGCCCAGTTCCTCGGCGACGGCAGCTTACTCGAAGGCCGTTCCGGGAAAATGGCCCGCTTGCAGGAGATGCTGGAAGAGGTCCTGGCGGCGGGGGAATGCGCCCTTATTTTTACCCAGTTTGCCGTTATGGGGCAGCTGCTGCAGGAGTACCTGCAGGCAATATCCGGCCGGGAAATACTCTTCCTGCACGGGGGTGTGACCCGTTCGCGACGGGAAGAGATGATCCAGCGTTTTCAGGAGGAAGAAAGCGGCCCGCCCCTTTTTATCCTTTCCCTCAAGGCCGGCGGGGTAGGTCTCAATCTGACGCGGGCCAATCATGTCTTTCATTTCGACCGCTGGTGGAACCCGGCTGTGGAAGACCAGGCTACGGACCGCGCCTTCCGCATCGGCCAGCAAAAAAACGTCCAGGTATATAAATTTGTCTGCAGCGGCACTCTGGAAGAGCGCATCGATGCCCTGATCGAGGAAAAACGCGGCCTGGCCCGCCAAATTGTCGGCAGCGGCGAAGGCTGGCTGACGGAAATGTCGACAGGCGAACTACGGGAACTGCTGGCTTTGCGCAGCCAGGGCATTGACCTTTAGACTTCACCTGGATGTCGGGCTGCTGCATTGACCCCGGTTATCCCTGGATGGGGAGCTGATGGTTAGTTCCCGATCTGGATGATCGATACATATGACCCAGAAAACCGGGAGGGTTGACAGGATGGCCAGGCACAATTTCGGTAGTAACTGGTGGACCAAACGCTGGCTGGATGTACTGGAGTCCTTTGGCTGGGCCAGTCGCCTGCAGCGCGGCCGCACCTACGCCCGGCAGGGGAATGTCCTGAGTATTGACCTAACCGCGGGGATGGTAGCAGCTAAAGTACAGGGATCCCGGCCGCGGCCCTACAACGTTAAGATAAAGATCAAACCCCTGACCGATAAAGAATGGGACAGAGTAACCACAGCCCTGGCCGGCCAGGCCGCCTATGCCGCCCGGCTCCTGGCCGGCGAGATGCCGGAAGATATCGAAACGGCCTTTGCCGGCGTCAGCCTGTCCCTCTTTCCCCGCAGCACCGGGGAGCTTGATACCAGTTGCTCCTGCCCCGATTGGGCCAACCCCTGCAAGCATATCGCCGCCGTCTATTACCTGCTGGGGGAGAAATTCGACAGCGACCCCTTTTTACTCTTCCTGCTGCGCGGCCGGGATAAACAATCGATCATCGCCGCCCTGCGGGAGAAACGCGCCGCTATGACCGGCGTTAGTGTGGCGACAGCGACGGTAGCTGAGGAAGAGACGGAGGCAAAAGCTCCGCCGGGCAACCCGCCGCCGGAACTGCCCTGCGATGCCCTTGCTTTCTGGCTGGCTGGAGCCGGTCTGGCTGCCTTTCAGGTCCACATGCATCCCCCGGCAGTGCCCCGGAGTACTTTAAAACGCCTGGGGCCGCCGCCCCTGGGTCGCTCCGGCCGGGAATTCTACCAGCTTTTTGAGAACTATTACCGGGAGATATCGCACCGCGCCTACGAGCTGGCTTTTAATGCCGGCGAGGATGATACCAGCGCCGCCGGAACTTAACTTTTGTTATAA
>DFYS01000006.1 GCA_002383405.1 Moorella sp. UBA4076 | reverse complement strand
CCGGAGGGAACCTGCTTCACCCCAGATACAGCAGCGCAGGTGGAACGCTTTTTAAGGGTAGCCCATTCCTGTGCCGCAGACTTCTGATTTACGGAGGTAAAACACGATGTCCTTACCCGACAGCAGCGGGCACTTCGGTTCCTATGGCGGCTGCTTCGTCCCCGAGACCCTGATGCCCGCCCTGCAAGAAATCGAGACCGCTTACGGGGAAGCCAGACTGGACCCCGGTTTTCAAAGGGATTTACAGTACTACCTCGAACAATACGCCGGCCGGCCGACGCCCCTGTACTATGCCGCCAACCTTACTGAATACCTGGGCGGGGCCCGCATCTACTTGAAACGCGAAGATCTCAACCATACCGGTTCCCATAAGCTCAACAACGCCCTGGGCCAGGCATTGCTGGCGCGGCGCCTGGGCAAAAAACGCCTCATCGCCGAAACCGGGGCCGGCCAGCACGGCGTGGCCACGGCTACGGTAGCCTCCCTCCTGGGTATGGCCTGTGAAGTCTATATGGGGGAAGAGGATACCCACCGCCAGGCCCTCAATGTCTTTCGCATGGAACTGCTGGGAGCGCGGGTGAACCCCGTAGCCGCCGGCAGCGCCACCTTAAAGGACGCCGTTAATGAGGCGCTGCGGGATTGGGTCACCAACGTCCAGTCCACTCATTACCTCATCGGTTCGGTAGTAGGGCCCCACCCCTACCCGATGATGGTACGGGATTTTCAATCGATTATCGGCACGGAGGTAAAGCAGCAAATCCTGGCTGCCTGCGGCCGCCTGCCGGATCACCTCCTGGCCTGCGTCGGCGGTGGCAGCAACTCGATAGGCCTTTTTTATCCCTTTATCCAGGACGCCGGGGTGAGGATGTGGGGTGCCGAGGCGGCCGGGCTGGGTATCGCCACCGGCCAGCACGCCGCCTCTTTAACAGCGGGCCGGCCCGGTGTCTTCCAGGGTGCTTACAGCTATCTGGTGCAGGATAGCGACGGTCAGGTCCAGCCGGTGTACTCGTTCTCGGCCGGTCTCGATTACCCCGGTGTGGGGCCGGAACACAGCTACCTGAGAGATTCCGGCCGGGCCACCTACCTGGCGGTCACTGACGCTGAAGCCCTGCAAGCCTTTCAATTGTTAAGCCGTACCGAGGGCATCATCCCGGCCCTGGAAAGCGCTCATGCTATCGCCCTGGCGATGCAAATCGCCCCTCAGTACCCCCGCGAAGAGATTATAGTTATTAATCTATCCGGGCGGGGTGACAAGGACGTGGAGCAGGTAGCAGCGGTACTGCGGGAGGGAGGGAAAAACCGTGGGTGTTGAAAAGATCAGCATGGCTTTTACAGAGCGCAAAAAGGAAGGACGCCGGGCTTTAATCGTTTACCTCTGCGCCGGGGACCCCAATCTGGAAGCGACAGCTACGGCTGTAAGGGAGATGGCCGCAGCCGGGGTGGACATCATTGAACTGGGGGTACCCTTCTCTGACCCGGTAGCTGACGGCCCGGTCATCCAGGCGGCCAGTAACCGCGCCCTGGCTGCCGGTATCAACCTGGAAAAGATCCTCGTAATGGTAAAGAGTTTACGTATACAGGTGGACATACCCCTCATCCTGATGAGCTATTACAACCCCTTGCTCCAATACGGCCTGGCCAGCCTGGCTGGCGACCTGAACGCCGCCGGCGTTGACGGTATCATCGTACCGGATCTTTCCCTGGAAGAAAGCGCTCCTATACGGGAAGAATTAGAACGGGTAAACCTGGCCGTCATTCCTCTGGTAGCCCCCACGACACCACCGCAACGCCTGCAAAAGATTGCCGCGACGGCGCGTGGTTTTATCTATTGCGTTTCTCTGACCGGGGTAACCGGGGCCAGGGAGGGCCTGCCAACGGGAATTGCTGCTTACCTGGCCAGGGTGCGGGAGGCAACCGACCTGCCCCTGGGGATAGGTTTTGGCATCGGCGCTCCCGAACAGGCCAGGTTATTGGCCCCCCTGGGCGACGGTATTATTGTCGGCAGCGCTGTTGTCCAGAGCTATCATGAAAAGGGCCTGGAAGCCGCCGTCCGGCTGGTTGGCAGCTTGCGCCAGGTACTTTAGGCTCTTACTTCCGCACATCTTCGCAAAGTGGAAAGAAAATATAGCGGCAGGGTTTTGGTTTAAGGCTATGCCGGGTTAGGCGATGCTAACCAGGATTCCTGCGTACACGACCATTTTCATCCTTCTGCTGGTGCCGCCGCCGGGACGGCATAAGCGCCACCCTGGACTTCGTAAAAAGCCTCTTGCCAGGGAGAGGAGCGTGTGCTATATTCTAAATTGCAGGATGGTGTAGTACGGTTAGGTTGAGTTGCCGGATGCTCAACACAGCAGGATGGCAGCACGGCAGGAGAAAGTGATTTTAAAACGTCACTCCTGGCGGGGGTGGCGTTTTGCTTTTACAGGAGGGGTAAGAGAATGATCATTGTCATGGAACCCGGGGCTGCTGCCAGGGAACAGGAGGAAGTAATCGCGCGCCTGGAAAAAGAGGGTTTTAAGGTGCACCTGTCCCGGGGAGTGGAACGGACCATTATTGGCGCCATTGGCGACAAGACGCGTTTAAGGGCTGAGACCCTGGCGGCAATGCCTGGAGTAGAAAAAGTGGTACCTATTTTGCAACCCTACAAACTGGCCGGCCGGGATTTTCATCCGGAGGATACGGTCATTCCGGTAGGAGCAACAGCCTTTGGCGGACCCGGTATTCAGATTATTGCCGGCCCCTGTGCGGTGGAGAGCCGCGAGCAACTCCTGGAAGCCGCCGTCGCCGTAAAAAAAGCCGGCGCCACCATGTTGCGGGGAGGTGCCTTTAAACCCCGCAGCTCTCCCTATTCCTTTCAGGGTCTGGCGAGCAGAGGCTTGGCATTACTGGCTGAAGCCCGGGAAGTTACCGGTCTGCCGGTGGTGACGGAAGTTACTGATCCGGCCCTGGTACCGGAAGTGGCCGCCGTGGCCGATGTCCTGCAGGTCGGCTCCCGCAACATGCAAAACTTCGCTTTGCTCCAGGCTGCCGGCCGTTCCTTAAAACCGGTTTTACTAAAGCGCGGCCTGGCGGCGACTATCGAGGAATGGTTGCTGGCCGCTGAATACATCCTCCTTGAAGGTAACAAGCAGGTCGTTTTATGCGAGCGGGGCATCCGGACCTTTGAGACTTATACGCGCAATACCCTGGACCTGAGTGCCGTCCCGGCCGTCAAGCATTTATCCCACCTGCCGGTGATCGTCGACCCCAGCCATGGTACGGGACGCAAGTTCATGGTCGCCCCCATGGCGCGGGCGGCCCTGGCCGCCGGGGCCGACGGTATCATGATTGAAGTCCATCCCAACCCCCGGGAGGCCCTCTCTGACGGCCCCCAGTCCCTGACACCGGAGCAATTTGCCCGCCTGGTGCAGGAAATCCAGCCCGTCATTGCCGCCAGCGGGCGGGCGCTGGAGAAAAGGTTATGATGCAAACTATAGCCTACCTGGGACCGCGCGGGACCTTTTCCCATGAAGCCGCAGCCGGCTGGGTACGCCGGGCCGGACTGGCAGGCGGAACCGGAGAAGACATGCTGCTGGCCGGCCCTGGTTTACCGGAAGTCCTGGTTGCTGTCCGCACCGGCCAGGCGAGCATGGCTGTTCTGCCGGTGGAAAATTCCATTGAAGGCGCAGTCAACCTGACCATGGACCTGGTATTGGAGGAAGATGGCCTGCAGGTAATCGGCGAAATGGTTCTGCCGGTCCGCCACTGCCTTCTGGGACAGGCCGGCAGCCTGGCCGCCATCCGCGAGGTATGGTCGCACCCCCAGGCCCTGGCTCAATGCCGCCGTTACCTGGCCGCCCACCTGCCAGGGGTGAAGCTGAAGGCAGTTGCCAGTACGGCCGATGCCGCCCGTGAGGCCTGTCAGCGCCCCGAGCTGGCCGCCATCGGCTCTGCCTTTGCCGCCGGGCTTTACCATTTACCGGTGCTGGCCGGGGACATCCAGGATTACCAGGATAATAAAACCCGCTTCTGGATCTTGAGTCAGGAGGCCTTTCCCCTTCCCGGCCCTTATAAGACCTCCCTGGTAGTGGCAGCTATGGCCAATCGCCCGGGGAGCCTGTATACCATACTAAAGGATTTCGCCGCCGCTGGCATCAACCTGACCCGGATCGAATCCCGGCCGGCCAAAATAGGGCTGGGGGAATACTTGTTTTTTATTGATTGCGAGGGCCATGCCGGAGAAACGCCCCTGCGTGAAGTTCTAGCAGGGTTGCAAGGCAAGACGGCTTTATTAAAAATCCTCGGCTCTTACCCTCAGGACAGGGGGGAAAGCAATTGCTGCCAGACATAACTACACCTCCGCTGGCAACGAAAGCGACGAATACCGATATCATGGGGCGGGTAGAAGTTCCCGTAATAGATCAACTGGCGATTATCGGGCTGGGACTTATCGGCGGCTCCCTGGGCCTGGCTCTGCTGCAAAGGGGGCTGGCCAGGGAAGTAACCGGCTACGACCGCGACCCGGCAACCATAGAGGAAGCCTTAAGCCGGGGCGCCATCAACCGCCGCGCTTCCAGCCTGGAAGAAGCCGTCGAGCACGCCGGCATAGTCATCCTGGCCGTACCGGTAGGAAGCTTAAGCCAGGTGGCCAGGAGTATAGCTGCCTGCCTGGCCCCGGGAACCATTGTAACCGACACCGGCAGTGTCAAAGGGGCGGTGGTGCGGGAATTGGAGAGCATTCTCCCCCCGGGCGTCTTTTATGTCGGCGGCCACCCCATGGCCGGCTCCGAGAGGGCGGGCATTAAGGCCGCCGACTGTTATCTCCTGGAGAATGCCTTCTACGTCTTAACACCGACCCCGGCCACCGACCGTGGCGCCTTGCAACGCCTGGAGGTACTATTCCAGGCCATGGGCGCGCGGGTGATGCCCCTGGACGCCGAAGAGCATGACCTGGTGGTTGCCGG
>DFYS01000007.1 GCA_002383405.1 Moorella sp. UBA4076 | reverse complement strand
GCGCTGATATCATCTGCCGCCCAGTGGCCGCGGGTGTCCCAGAAGCCCTCTGCTTGGATATCGCCCGCAGCGATTTTCTGCGCGGCGATGCCGCCGGTGGCCCGATCCAGGGCCACCAGCTGCAGGCCTGTTTCCTCATCTGGCAGGGGCAGCTGGAAGTTGCCGCCGGCGTCCAGGGGGACGACTTCCTGGCGGCCGTCGGGGTGGTTCAAATAGAGCCTGGTAGCGGTGGTGGTCCCTTTTAGCACCGGGCCGTCGCGGCCGGGCAGGACGGAGACGGCCAGCTGCGGCGGCCGGGCGCCGGGAAAGCCGGTGGCCACCACCCGCGCCAGGACCGGTTCGCGCGGCCCCTGCAGCAGGGTGAGGGCAACGGGCACCCAGGCCGGCAGGTCGGCGGCGGCCACCCGGTAGCCGTTCAGGGTGACCAGGGTGCGGTCGCTGAAACTGTAAGCAGCGCCGTCAGCGGTACGGAGCACCCCGGCGCCGCCGGTGCGGGCATCCACCCCGGCCAGCACTTTAAAGGCTTCGCCGGCGGGCGCAGCCGTGTNNAGGGCTGCATCTCCCTCCGGGGCCAGCGTCAGGCGCACCCAGTCGCCGGGACTCAAAGTAGCAGTACCAACGGGGAGACCCCAGCGGAACACCTCGGTATGGTCGTCCAGTTCGTAGATACGGAACTGGTTGGCGTAGTCCATGAGGTACAGGCTCTCCTGGTTATCGCTGACGTAGAGGACGCGGCCGTAGGTGACGTTGCTGTAAGCCGTCAGGGTGATTATTTCCTTTTCCCCGGGCATGAGATTTAAGGCTGCCCAGTCGCCGGGCTGGATGGCGTCCAGCGCGGCCTTTTCGCCGTCGCGGCGGACGGGGGCGCCGGGGAAGAGGGTGTAGGTGGCTCCTGTGGCCAGGGTGAGGCTATCGCCTTTAACTGATGTCACCTGACCCAGGGCGAGCTCCCTTTTGACGGCGATGTAAGTGACCTGGTCCGAAGCCGGGTCGATGGCCAGGCGTACGGCCATGCCCGGCACCAGGGTCGCCGGTCCGGCCCGGTCGGCGGCGCCGTAGGGCAGGTCGGCCCTGCCGGCCGCCACGATGCTATCGGCGAAGGTGACCGCCACCTGCGGGCTGTAATTAAACGGTTCCGCGTTCCCCAGCAGCCAGAGCTGTTTTTTCTCCAGGTCGATGCGGCTTAAGAAACCCTCCTGTTCCTGATAAGCGGCGCGGACCTGCCACAGGGTGGCCGTGGCGGGGTTCAGGGTAGCAGTAACGCTGAAACCGGGCGGCAGGAAAAGCTCCGGCCGCGGCTGGCCGTTTACCACCAGGCTGCCGGCGGGGTGGAAATAATAGCCGCCGTGACGCACCTGGCTGTTGATCTCTAAAAACAGGTCGCCTTCACTGGTGGGCAGGGCCTGGACGCCCTCGGCCTGCCAGCGGCGGCCGGCGATGTAGAGGGTATGCGGCCCCAGGTAGGCATCGGCACCGGGGAGGATGTGGGCGGCGTCGGCCGGGGCTGCAGCGCCGTCGACACTGTTTTTGATGCCGCCGTCAGGGGCGGTGAAGGTGCGCCCGTCGGTCAGGGTGACCTGGCGGCGGCCGTCGTAGCCGGTCACCACCCCCTGCGCCAGGGGCTGGCCGAAGGCCAGGGCAAAGTCCTGAGCGGCTTCCCGGCTGCCCGGCAAAGCGTTTTTCCTGATGGCTGCCGCCTGTACCTTGATAGCATAAGTACCGGGGAGAGGGTTTTTTATGTAAACCCTTTCCAGGTTGTTTTTGCGATCCGGCTGGCCGCCGCCGGTAAAATCATTGCCGCTGTACTGTCTCCCATCGGGTGCCACTACTACCACATCCAGGTCGTTGACCAGGGCTGCAGCAGCGCCGGGCGCCGGCGGCGGGTCGGTCCAGGCCAGGGTGGCTTTGAAGGGTACCCCGCTGTCCGTCACCTGGAAGCGGTAGGTGGCTTCTTCCTCCGCCTGGAGACCTTCAGCGGCGTCTACCAGCTGCGTGGTCCCTTCCTCCAGGGCCAGCACTGTAGCGGCCAGGTCCAGGATGCCGGGGGCCGCGGCCGCCGGCCCGGCCGGGGGCGTCCAGGCGCCGTTTACCAGGGCCGCCTTCAGCAGGGCGGCGGAGGGCTGCGCGAAATCCTTTGTTTGCAGGTACTGGCGCAAAACAGCCACGGCAGCGCCGGTCACGGCCGCCGCCTGGCTGGTGCCGCTCTGGACGCTGTAGCCGGCATTGGGCGGGAAATTGCCCTTTACCAGGCGGGAGCCGGGGGCGACAATCCCTGTACCCGGTGCCAGCAGGTCGGGTTTTAAGCGACCGTCGCCGGCCGGGCCGCGGCTGGAAAAAGAGGCCTGGCTACGGGTATCATTGGCCCCGGGGCTGAAGGCGGGACGGACGGATTCGCTCGCCCCGACGACCAGGGCGTTTTTGCTGTTGGCTTCAGCCGTCAGCGACCCCTGCACGGGGCCGTTGTTACCGGCGCCGAAGACGGGGAGAAAGTCGGGGTGCTGGCGCACGAAGCTGTCGATCTGGCCGGCGGCGGCGCGATAGGAGTTAAGGCCGCCGCCCCAGCCATCGACGTGGACGCGCACGCCGGCCTCATAGGCGGGCTGGAAGAGGCGGGTGAGGTCTTCCGGTGCGGCGATTTCGCCCCGGGCATTGAGCAGGCCCTGGAAATAGATACTCGCCCCGGGGGCAAGGCCGCGGTACTGGCCGTCGGAGGCAGCGCCGCTGCCGGCGATGATCCCGGCCAGGTGGGTGCCGTGGCCCAGCGGGTCATCGGCCTTTGCCCGGCCGGCCCAGCTCTTGAGCATCACCACCCTGGGCATCTGGTTGGGGGTGCTCGCCAGGTCCGGATGGATGTCGCTGGTGCTGCCGGCGTCCAGGCCGCTGTCGGCCAGGCCGACCATCTCGCCTTTGCCGGTAAGGCCGCCGGGGACGATGAACCCCGGTACCGCCAGGGGCCGGGCGCCGGTGATGTCGGCGGCGCGGTCGCTTAAAAACTGCACCGCCGGCCGGTCACTGGCCGCCCCGGACAGGAGCAGCGGGAGCAAGAGAATTAAAAGGAGCAGTAAAAGCCGCGGCCGGGACCGGGCCCGATACGTTCTGGTCCCGGCGCGAAGGATAAAAGCGGGTAAGCGAAGCCGCCGTATCTTTATTTTATGTAAACTGCTGGGCATAGTATTAATCTCCTGGATATGCTTGAATATTCTTCCGGAACCAAACAAAGCTCTCGCCGCACTGGAAGCCGGTTGGCGCGGCGGCCCGGTAAGCATAAATGGTGGTGCCCGGGCGGCTGGCGTCGACTGGAGATAGCGGTGCCCTTGCAGCTAGCGGTCGTTGTCCCGGGTAACAGTGATAGCAGCGACTACGGTGACCATAAGTGCCCTTGCAGCTAGCGGTCGTTGCCTCTCCCGGGGGAAAAACGGCCTGAGCGTCTAGCTGCTTTCCTTTTTCCGCTTTTGCCGGGCTTCCCTGCGGACCGCCAGCATAAACTTCGGCAAGGCCAGCGCCCTTTTGTACCGCTTCGGCTCCCTGATGACCCGGTAGAGCCATTCCAGGTTCAGCCGCTGCATCCAGGCCGGGGCGCGGCGGGTGACGCCGGCCAGCACGTCGAAGCTGCCGCCGACACCCATCACCACCGGTACCTGGAGCTCGTCCAGGTGGCGGGCGATAAAGTATTCCTGTTTGGGGGCGCCCAGGCCCACCAGGAGGATGTGGGGCTTAACCTTGCGGATCTCCTTGATCAGGTAGGGTACGGCGTCCGGCCCGATAAAACCGTGGTGGAGGCCGGCCACTTCCAGCCCGGGATAGCCTATGCGCAGCTGCGCGGCAGCCTTTTCGACCACCCCGGGCAGGGCGCCGAAGAAGTAAAAACGCCATCCCTTGCCGGCACCGGCCGCCGCCAGCGCCTGGAGGAGATCAATGCCCGTCACCCGCTCCGGCAGGGGGGTCCCCAGTTGCCGCGCCGCCCAGAGGATACCAGAGCCGTCGGCTGTAACCATGTGGGCGCGGTTGATGACCGCCTGGAGCTGCGCCTCGCCGGCAGCCCGGTAGGCGATTTCAGCGTTCAAGGTAACGATATGATGCGGTGTGCCGGCCTGGATAAATTCATCGACCCTGGCCACGGCGCCGGCCAGGGTGAGGCTGTCGACCCTGTTGCCCAGGATGAAGCAGCAGGAAGAAGTGTTGGTTGACATAAAATATGATCCCCTTGCTATTACCGCTTCGCTGTAATGAGCGGCTCCTCAGTAAGTATAAGCTGCTGTATTGCCGGTTGAGCGCCGGGCCGCCACGCTACCGGTGAAGACGAGAGCGCAGGTATCTACTGCAGATTGGGAATAGCCGCCAGGGTTTCAGCCAGCTTTTTCTGGTCGACCAGGTAGTAGCTGATATCGCCTACATATTTGCCTTCCCCGGGGAGCATATGGGTGGCGACGTTGCTGCGATCGAGGTTCTTCATGCTGAGGGCCAGGGAAAGCATATCCTTGATATCCAGGTTGGTCTTGAGCTGGCGGTTGATCTCGTTTACCAGTTTAGGGATCTTGGGAATGATGCCCAATCTCAGGCTCTGGTCAATGAGGGCCTGGAGGAATTCCTGCTGGCGGTGTACGCGGGTGACATCGCCTTCCGGATCGTTGCGATAACGCACGAAGGCCAGGGCGTCGTGGCCGTCCAGGTGCTGGAAGCCGGGCTGCAGGTCAATGTCCTCCAGGGGGACATGCATGCGCTTGTCCACGTCGATATCAACGCCGCCCAGGGTGTCAATGATCTTTTCAAACCCCTGGAAATCGATCGCCATGTATTTGTCGACATGGCTGCCCAGGAAATTGTTGATGGTTTCCAGCAACAAATCCGGTCCCCCCAGGGCATGGGCGGCGTTAATCTTATCATAGCCGTGGCCGGGAATCTTCACCCGCGTATCGCGGGGGATGGACAGCAGGTCCACCCGCGGTGCGGCCGGGTCCAGGACGGCCAGGATGATGGTATCCGAGCGGGAGGGTTCCTGCGGCTGGCGTTGGTCGACACCGATAAGGAGGATGGTTTCCGGTTTGCCGGCTGAAGCCTCAGCTATACCGCTGCCGTCCTTGTCGCCCTTGCCGGCAGCCAGGTTGCCGGCCAGCCACTGGTTGGCCAGGTAATAGCCGGTAAAGGCAAAGGCGCCAAAGGTCAGGAAAGCCAGCAATAAAATGCCTAAAATCACGGTAACGGAGGTGCGGCGCCGTCCCCGGGCCTGAACCGCCTCCTCCCCCCAGAACTCCGTTTGGTACTGTTTCGATGCTGTCATATACTCTGCCCCCATAAAGTAATAGACGATCTAAAGCCGCCGCAGGTTCCCCCGGAAAACAATTTTTTGGTTAACTGAAGCAAAGGAAGCAGCGCCTGCCGCGCGCCTATATTTGAAATGCGCGCCTAAAGGTAACCTGCCTCACCCGGAAGGCGTAAGACCTGCGCTCTGGCAGGCAACCTTCTGCTGACACGGGAAACCTTCGTGGAGAAGCCACCAATCTACAACTCCACCGGGCTCTCGCTGGCAATACAATTACGGCAGAGACAGTCCGGCAGCAGTCGCTCAGCAAAGCATCTATCTATATTTCGACACCGGGGGGCGAGATTCCTGTTATCAATTTTTTGTCACGACGAAGATAAATAATTGCAATCTTTTTTCAAGCTATAATTCACAAAGCACCCGGTTTTATGGTATAATAGCTACGGGGGAAACGAAAAATACAATTTAGTAAAAGGATCCTGCCACTCGACCCTTCCCCCGGGCTACTTATATCAAGGGAAAGGAGGCACATAAATGCTCAAGGACATCCAGCGTAATCTCCTCCGCGAACGCAAAGCGCTTCTGGAACAGTGGGCTTATGCCCCGGAAGGGGAACGGCCCCACCTGCTTGTCAGGCTTATGGACATTGACGAGCAGCTTGAACTGGGTAAAAGCAAAAGCGAGCCCCAGGCCAGGCTTCCCAAGCGAAATGTGGTCTAGGAGGAGCGAAAAGCGCGGGTGAAAAACCCCGCGCTATTTCTTTTCAAGAGACAGGAGGCAAGAGGCAGGAGGCAGGAGGGTCGTCGGAACCGGCTAGGCCGGTTCCTGATTGAAGTCTGCCACGCTGCCATTTTCATCCTTCTGTTGGTGCCGCTCGTAAGCGGCATGGGCGTCTACCCTGAAAACAGAGGCAGGATGCAGGATGATCGTGGCAACCGGCGTCGCCAGTTCCTGCCTGATTGAAGCCTGGCAGACAGCTTTATTCCTTGTCTTATTAGTACCTTAGTTGCAATGATCGACGCAAAGTGGAAAGAAAATGGCATGGCAAAGTTTGGTTTAAGGCTATGCCGGGTTAGGGATTCCGGTTAATGCCGTTTAACGCCACCATTTTGCAATAGTATTTCACGAACTAACTACGAGACTCCTGGCACCTGATCAATACCGTACAATAAAATATCCGTCAGCGCCGCCGCTGCGGCGGCGGTATCGATATCCTGGCCTTCCTCGCAAATCATCAAATGGCCCAGCAAGGAGATCGTGCCGGTCACCATGACAGCCACCAGCAGGGGCGATACCGGCCGCATCTCCCCCCGCGCGGCTGCGGCCTGGAAATACTCCCGCAGCAGGTGCAGCTTTTTGTGCTGGGCGGCGACGATCAGGTCGTGAATGCTGCTGTCAATGGGCGGGTGGTCAGTCAAAAGAATCCTGGCAATTTCCCGGTGCGCCTGGAAATAACCCGTGCTCTCTTTAATGAGGCGGTTGAGGAACTGCTCCAGGGTCTGTTCCTGCAGGCCCACCCCCTGCAGGTAATCGAGATAGACGGTCAACTGGTGCAGCAGGAGCTGCTGGAAGAGGTCCTTCTTGCTGCGGAAATACTCGTAGACGGTCCCCTTCCCCACCCCGGCTGCGGCGGCAATATCGGCTATTTTGGCCTGGTAAAATCCCTGGCTGGCAAAAACCCCGGTGGCTGCCGCCAGGATATGCTGGCGCTTGTCGCCGCTGTCACGCATCGCTGCCCTCTTCTCCTTCTTCTTCTTCTTCCGAAATAGACTCCTACCAAAAGCAGGCATTCATGTTTAGCCTGCTGCAGGGGGTGAGTCGGGTTGCATTCAGGCGCCACTTCCCGCCTTATACTTATACGAACCCGGCCGACTTCGTGCCAGCCTTGCGCAGCCTTAACCCGCCATTCGGGGAATCGTCCCCTTGCCTGCTGCTGGGCGCCCTCCTGGAACCTGCCTTACCCCTCCCCCTGCCTGCTTTGCCTGCTATGCTCCGGCCGGCGTTTGCCGCCGGGAGAAGTGAAACCGCCTTGACAGCCGCTGGCCCAGGTCTTCAAAGATGGTGTAGAGTACCGGCACCAGGACCAGGGTCAGTATCGTGGAAGCCAGCAGGCCGCCGATGACGGCGGTTCCCAGGCCGGCGTTCATCTCCGCCCCTTCGCCGAGGCCCATGGCCAGGGGCAGCATCGCCAGGATGGTAGTCAGGGCGGTCATTAAAATCGGGCGCAGGCGGTTGCCACCGGCGATCAGGATGGCATCGCGGCGCGGCGTACCCCGGCGGCGCAGGAGGTTGATATAGTCCACCAGGATGATGGCGTTGGAGAGGACGATGCCGGCCAGCATGATGCACCCCATAAAGACCGTCACGTCGAAATTGCGGCCGGTGGCCAGGAGGGCGAGGACAACCCCGGTAATGGCTACCGGGATGGAAAACATGATGACAAAGGAATGGAGCAGGGATTCAAACTGCGCCGCCATGATCATGTATACCAGGGCTATGGCTAGGATGAGGGCCAGCCCCAGTTGACCGAAGGTTTCCATCATCATTTCATTCTGGCCGGTGAATTCGATGCTGTAGCCGGGCGGCAGGCTGATCCCGGCGACCTCCCGGCTGATGTCCTGGATAACCTCTCCCAGGGGACGGTTTTCCAGGTTGGCGGTGATGCTGGCTACCCGGTCCTGGTTGTAACGGTTGATGGTGTTGGGGGTGGTGGTCAACTGCAGGGTAGCGATTTCTTTCAGGGGCACCCGTGCTCCCAGGGACGAAGGCACCGTCAAATCGGCCAGAGCATTTAGATCCTGGCGCCAGTCCTCCGGCAGCTGGACGCGGATGTCGTACTCATCGCCGCCGACCCGGTAACGGCTGGCTACCCGGCCTCCTACGGCGGTAGAAACGGCAGCCGCAATCTGGGCTGCGCCCAGGTTGTACAGGGCGGCCCTGTCCCGGTCGACCAGGATTTCTACCTGGGGCCGCCCGCGGGTGAAGCTGCTGTCCACGTTTACCGTGCCCGGCACCCGGGCCACTGCTTCCTGGACTTTTGCCGCCAGATCCTGCAGGACCTCCAGATCATCACCATGGATATCCACTTGCACCGGTGCCATCCCGACACCGCTCATCAAAGAAGAAGATGGGGTGACGGTAATTTTTGCCCCGGCGATGGCCGCCACCGACCGGCGAATGGCCGCAGCCACCTCTGTGGTGCTCCGCTGCCGCTGGTTCAAGTCTACCAGGTTCAAATTGATATTGGCCATTTCCGGGGTTTCGCCCCCCAGAAAGGAACTCGCGCCGCCGCCGCCGCCAACTTCCTGGTAGATGCTCTCGATTTCCGGTTGCTGCTGGATCAGTTTAACTATCCTGTCGGTCATGGCCGCCGTGGTGGCCAGTTCCGTTCCCCGGGGCAACTCGATGGTTATGCTGATGCTCCCCTCGTCCGTCTGGGGCATAAATTCAAAACCCACGGCCGGGATCAGGGCCAGGCCGCCCACAAAAACGAGGAAAACGGCGGCCACCACCAGTTTACGGTGGTTCAAAGCCCAGGCCAGGAAACGGCGATAGAAGTCACTCAACCGGGTCAACCAGAAACCGGTGACCAGGTGCTGCCGGAAGCCCCGGGCTGTCGTTGCTTCCGGGGGTAGATCGCCCCTCAAGATACGGGAAGCCAGGGCGGGGGTAACCGACAGGGCCACCGCCAGGGAGGCCATCAAGGAACAGGTGACTGTCAGGGCCAGGGGCCCGAAGATCTGGGCCGCCATGCCTTCAACAAAAACAACAGGCAAAAAGACCCCAACCGTCGTCAGGGTGGCAGCCACCACCGCCATGGTCACTTCCTGGGCCCCGGCGGCCGCCGCTGCCATGGCGTCCTGCCCTCCCTGGCGGTGGCGGTAAATGTTATCGAAAACGACGATGGCGTCGTCGACCATGCGCCCTATCCCCAGGGAAAGACCGCCCAGGGTCATCATATTCAGGGTCATGTTGCTGAAATAAAGCAGGACAAAGGTGGTAATCACTGAGATGGGAATGGTCAGGCCGATGATAATAGTGCCGCGAAAACTGCGGAGAAAAAGAAAGATGATCAGCATGGCCAGCAGGCCGCCCAGAATCATATCCCGGTAGACGGTGTTGATCGAAGCCTCGATATACTCGGACTGGTCAATTACCGGTTCGATGATTACCCCGGGCGGCAGTTCCTGCTGCAGTTCCCCGAGGGCCTCTTTGACGGCATGGGCTATCAGGACAGTATTGCCGTCGGTCTGTTTCTGGACGGCCAGGCCGACGGCCGGCTTGCCGTTGTAAAGGGCATACTGTTTCTGCTCAGCTGTTGTATCCTTGACCACAGCCACATCGCCCAGGCGCACCACTACCCCCCTGGGAGTGGTCAGGCCCACCTGGCGGATCTGGTCCAGGTTGTTAAACTCCCCGTTCACCCGGACCAGGACTTTCTTGCCGGCGTCAGTCACCTGGCCGCCGGAGGAGGTTATATTCTCCGCCTGCAGGGCCTGAACCACCTGGCTGATCGAGAGGCCGAAGGCCTGCAGGCGGCCCGGGTCCACCAGAACCTGGATTTCCCGCTGCAGGCCGCCGGTGACATTGACCGCAGCCACCCCGTCCAGGCGTTCCAGGCGATTTTTAACGGTGTTTTCGGCTATATCTTTCAACTGCTGCTGGTCCAGGTCGCCGTGCATGGTCAGGGTCATTACCGGGAACATATTGGGGTCCATCTTCATGACCATGGGCTTGTCGACAGCGTCAGGGAGCCTGCCCTCGATCAGGTCAATCTTTTCGCGCATGTCCAGGGTGGCAAAATCCGTATCCTGGCCCCAGGTAAACTCCAGGAGGATAATGGAGCTCCCGGACATGCTCATGGACTGGATATTCTCGACCCCCTCGACTGTGCCCAGGGCGTCCTCCAGGGGCTGGGTCACCGTCTTTTCGATTTCCTCGGGATCAGCACCGCTATAGGAGGTAATCACAGCCGCGTAGGGCAGCTTCATTTCGGGTAAAAGGTCGACCTTCAGGCGGGACAGGGACACCACGCCCAGGAGGATGACCACCAGGACGACCATAGTTAAAGCTACCGGGCGCTTAATAACTGTCTGGGACCAGCTCATGACTGTGGCCCCCCGTTTACTATTTGTACCGGCTGGCCTTCATTGACAAAGTCCTGGCCCTTGACGATAATGATCATTCCTTCGTTCAGGCCCTTCAAGATCTCTATGTTCCGGCCGTCGTCGATACCGGTGGTAACCACCTGGCCCACGGCCCTGCCGGAAGCAACCGTGTAGACGATACTCTGGCCACTGCGGTTGACTACGGCATTTTTCGGCACCAGGAGGGCGTCCCGCGCCTCTCTGGTCTGGAAAACCACTGTGGCGGCCATACCCGGTTTTACTTCCGCCGGTGCGCTGGCAATAGCCACCTTCACACTATACAGGCGCGTGCTCCTGTCGGCAGCCGGGCTGCTGCTGGTGACACTGCCCTCCAGGGTCTTATTCCCCGCTGCCGGCACTGCTACGCTTACCTTTTTCCCTGCCGGGAGGTAGTTTATATCCTCCTCGGTTACATTAATCTCCACCTGGAGGTCACCGCTGGTGACCAGGGTGACCACCGCTCCCTGGGCCGTCTCCCCGGGTTCCAGGAGGCGCGCGGCCACTACCCCGTCCACAGGGGCTTTTATGTAACAGTTATTCAGGGCTTCCTGGGCCTGACGCACGGCCGCCTCCGCCACGGCGACCTGGGCCTGAGAGGATGCCAGGCTGGACCGGGCGGCATCCAGGGCGCCGCGAAGGGCTGCCAGGTTCTCCCTGCTTGCCGCGGCCGCCGTACGGGCAGCGTCCAGTTGCTGCTGGGAGGCGGCTCCCTGGTCGAAAAGGGCCTGGATCCGCTGGAGATTGGCCTCATCCAGCTGGGCCTGGGCTTCGGCCTGCTTTAACCTGGCTTCCGCTTGCTTGATGCTGGCCTCCGCCTGGGCCGGGACAGTGCGCGCCTGGTCTAAAGCGGCCCGGGCCTGGGCCAGGCGCGCTGCGGCATCGTCATCCTCCAGTTCAGCTATTACCTGGCCCCGGCTGACCCTGTCGCCAACCTGTACCTGTACGGACTTTAACTTGCCCGGCAGGGCGGCGGTGACGTCGGTAGTTGTCCCCGCCTGGACTGTCCCCGTTACCCGGGTGGGCTGGGTGATGTTGCCCCGCGTAACCCTGGCCACTTCCACCGGCACCTGCTGAGCCTCCGCCGGCTCGGCTGCCTTCTGGCCGCATCCGGCCAGGCCGGCTGCCAGAATAAGAAGGATGGGGATAATGGCGGCAATCCTCTTGAGCATCATGTTACCTCCAGCTTCCCATTTTTTTGACCGGACGGTCGGTCAATAAGCCTATTATATAGCGCCCTGGAAAGGTCTGCAATACTTGCCATCTTAATTATAAAAAAAAGGTAACTGCTCAGCCTGCCTGCTATGGTTGGCCAATAGGCCCCCGCAAGCGCACTAAAAAAGAGGTAAGCAGGCCTCCGGGGGATTCCCCGGGGGATTACTTGCCCCTTGCCGTGACGTCTTTATAAAGGCCGGTGGCGGCCTTCGGAGGAGTTGCTCTGCTGCAAGGCATCGAGCATGGTCAGGGCTTTGCCGGTCCCCAGGGCGACGCAGGATACCGGGTCGTCGGCCACGTGTACCGGCAGGCCTGTTTCTTCGCTCAACAGCAAGTCCAGGCCGTGGAGGAGGCTGCCGCCGCCGGTCATGACGATGCCCCTGTTCACCAGGTCGGCTGCCAGCTCCGGCGGGGTTTTTTCCAGCACCTCTTTGACCGCGCTCACTATTTGCTGCAGGGGTTCCTGGATGGCGCTATAAACCTCGCGGCAGGTAATATTGACCGTTTTGGGTAAACCGGTGACCAGGTCGCGGCCGCGGATGTCCATGCTGTTTTCCGCCCGGGAGGATGGATGCGCGCTGCCGATATGGATCTTCAATTCCTCGGCGCTGCGTTCGCCGATCATCAAGTTGTGTTCGCGCCGGATATAGCGGACGATGGCCTCATCGAATTTATCGCCGGCCACCCTTAATGAACTGCTGCAGACAATCCCTCCCAGGGAGAGGACGGCGATGTCCGTCGTCCCGCCGCCGATATCCACCACCATCGCCCCGCTGGGTTCAGCGATATCCAGGCCGGCTCCCAGGGCCGCCGCCAGGGGTTCCTCGATAACGAAGGCCTGCCTGGCCCCGGCCTGCTGGGCTGCCTGGCGTACAGCCCGCTCTTCCACCCCGGTGACCCCGGAGGGAATGCAGACCATGACCCGCGGCCGAAATAAGCCCTGGCGGCCACAGGCTTTGGCGATAAAGTAACGCAGCATCTTTTCCGTGCTGTCGTAGTCGGCGATAACCCCGTCCCGTAAAGGCCGCAGGGCGATGATATTGCCCGGCGTGCGGCCCAGCATGCGCCGGGCCTCTTCACCTACGGCGAAAATCTGGCCCCGGTCGCGGTCCATGGCCACCACCGAAGGCTCCTGGAGAACGATACCCTTACCCTGCAGGAAGACCAGCACGGTGGCTGTCCCCAAATCGATACCCATATCTTGATGACCCAGGCCGAACATTAATCCTGCTCCTTTCCTCTCCCGTGGCAGTATTGTGATTTATTCTCCAGAAGAGGAAGGAATTCCTGTTTGATCAGTCAAAAAACCTGCATTTCTTGATATTTTTTTCGGGTGGCTTCGCCGCCCCGCAGGTGGCGTTCGGCCTTGTTGGTATTGAGCACCGCCCTGACCTCCTGCGCCAGGTTTTCGTTGAGGCGCGGCAGGCGTTCGGCGACGTCCTTGTGGACAGTACTTTTGCTGACATTAAAAATAGTAGCCGCCCGGCGGACAGTACAATGGTACTCCACGATGTAGGCGGCTATTTGTAATACCCTTTCCTGGATATAATCCTGCATGGGGGGCAGCCTCCCAATTTCAACTCCGCTATAATTTTATTGGCAGGCTGCCGAAAAAAGAACTTATTGCAGGGCTGGTACCGGATCAATGGCCTTGCCGTTTTTTAACAGCTCCAGGTGCAGGTGCGCCGGGGTGCCGGCTTCGGCCGTACCTGGTTCGCTTAAAATCCCCAGGACGGTTCCCGTCTGGACCCTGTCCCCTTTGGCGACCTTGATGCTGCCCAGATGGGCGTATGCGACCTGGTAGCCGTTACTGGTGTCGATCACCAGGCGGTAGCGCCATGCGTCACTGTGTTCCACCTGCTTGACCACTCCGGCGGCAGCTGCTTTGACCTCGCTGCCGGCTGCAGCCTCCAGGTCGAGGCCGGCGTGGAAGCGGTAGTCACCGTAGGCCGGAGCATAGGCAAAACCATAACCGTTACCTATCTTGCCGGTCACCGGCAGGGCCAGAGCCGGCAGGCTTTCTTCCTTGCCGGCCGGAGCTGTAGCCGGAGCGCTGTGGGCTCCCGGCTGCTCCTGAATCTCCGGTGGTACGGTGGTGGCGCCGGCCAGGGGTTCCGGCGGCGCCGGGTTGCCCGCGGGGGCCGGTGCTGCAGCACGGGGGAAAGTCTGGACGACGGGCTTGCGGAACACCGCATCGTTGCTTACCAGGTAGTAGCTGCCGGTGAATAACAGCGCCAGCAGTACCAGGTAGAGACCGCGGTGTTTTAAAGCGCGGCGTACCCTTTCCAGCGTACCGGCTGAAAATAACGACTTCCGCAGCGGCTTCCCGGGTAACAATTTTTTCCATGAGGCCAGAATCTTCCGCATTGGCTTACATCACCTCAGCTAAATTCTGCCCCATATTTTGGGATTTAATACACGCTCGCTCCATGGCCCCCGGGGAGCGGCCTGCGGTTCAGCCTCAGGCTCGGACGCGCAGCACTCACTAAACTCAGGTACCTCCAAAGATAGTACGATTACCGAAGAACTGGCTGCTGGAACTCAGTTACTGTGAATGCCGGGCGGCCTATTCGGCGTCCAGCCTCAGAGGCCGACCTCGAACATCCTGTCCCTGGCCCCGCCTTCGCTCCCTGGCTTCACCTGGGCCGCTGCGCCACCCGGGCCAGGTCGCTCGCTTCCGGCAAATGCCAGCCCTTATTTTTATGCTTTTGCTGGGGGGACGCCCTAGCGGTTTTCAATCCTGGCGCCGCGGTAGTAGTAGGTAAGAATGGCGGCGAAGTTTTTCCCTTCTTTGGCCATGCCGTTGGCGCCGTACTGGCTCATGCCGACGCCGTGGCCGTAACCCCTGGTGTGGAAGGTGATGCGGTCGCCCTGGACCTGCCAGCTAAAGTCAGTGGAAGGGAGGCCCAGGAGCTGCCGCAGTTCGGTGGCGGCGACGGTCTTATTGCCGATTTTGATGGTTTTGACGCGGCCGGTGGCGGTCTTTTCCAGCACCTTCATGGCCGTCCCTCCCGGCGGTGTCAGGGCTGTCACCGGGACGGCCGCCAGGTTGACCCCCAGTTTGCGGTCCAATTCAGCCAGGCTGAAGCTGAGGTCAGCCTGGTAACGGGGGGAGTCCTGGTCCCAGGGGGAGGGCACGCTCTGCAGGTAGGGCAGGTCGCGGCCCCAGACGGCGGCCGCGCTTTCCGTGCGGCCGCCGCCGTTGGCGTGATAGACGGGGTCGATGAGTTTCCCCTGGTAGGTCAGGACCATGCCGCGGGTGGCCTCGACGGCCGCCTGGATCTTATTCTTGTGCCGCCAGAAACCGATCAAGCCCCAGCGTTGCCGCAAAACGTCGTCGCCCAGCCAGGCCTGGCAGTGGGCCGGGTCAGTGCAGATGTCGGCCGCAGGGTGATAGCTGTCGGGCTTGCTCCTTGCTTCTTCGACCTTTTTCAGGGTGTAAGTCCGGGCGGCCACGGCCTGGGCCTTGAGGGCCTCGATTTCAAAGTCGGCCGGCATTTCCCCGGCCACGACGCCGGTGAGATACTCTTCCAGGGGCAGGGTGGCCACCGTACCGGTCTGGTGCATGTAAACCCGCACCAGCTGCTTGCCGGCCTGGATATTGACCGGCGGCTGGAAGAGACGGGCGCCTTCAATAATGAGCGCCGGCAGGATGATGACGGCGGCGAAGATCAGGATAATGAAAAGGCCCAGCAGTTTGCGCATGGTGCTCTCCCCCTGAATGAGATGTGCGAGGCGGGGCGGCGCGCCACCGCCGGTGGGTCCCCGGGAAGGGATGGATGCGGTTTTGTCCACCAGCTATGTCCATATATATGAGGGCTTGACCAAAAAAAGACCGCCGCTTTAGAGCGGCGGCAGCGTTATATTACTCCGGATAGGAGTCAGATTATTATTGACTGTATTACCGATCGTATGCTATCCTGTAGCCGGGAGGTGGGATTATGAGTACCGAAAGGATTAGCATCAGCCTGCCCCGTGAGATGGTGCAGCTGCTTGATGCCCTGGCCAAAAGGATGGCGCTCACTAGAAGCGGAGCCGTCCAGAAGCTGTTGGAAAAAAAACGGCAGGAGGATCTGGAGGCTTTAATGGCCGCCGGTTATCAGGAGATGGCCGCCGAAAACCGGCATGAGGCTGAAAAGGCCGTTGCCGCTCAGGCGGAGGTTGCCCTGCATGGAATGTAAAAAGGGCGAAATTTACCTGGTAGACTGGTCGCCCGGTCGGGGAAGTGAGCAAGAAGGCCTTAGACCGGCCCTGATAATCCAGAACGATACCGGTAACAAATATAGCCCGACAACGATAGTAGCCACAATCAGCTCGACAGTACCTCGTCCCTATCCGTTTCATGTCCACTTAAACCCTGAAGAAAGCGGGTTGGACAGGCCCAGTATTGTAAAACTGGAGCAAATTATGACCATTGATCAATCCCGCCTGGTCAAAAAAATAGGCCAGATCAATGCCGCCAAAATGGACGCGGTCGAAGAAGCGATCCATGTTAGTTTCGGCTTAAAGAAATAGCCCGGCGCCTGGCCGGGCATTTTCTTACCTCTCTTCCCGGCGTACCTGCGCTCCCAGGGACTGGAGCTTACTCACCAGGTTTTCATAGCCGCGGTCGATGTGGTGGACGCAGGATATGGCTGTTTCCCCTTCAGCCATCAGGCCGGCTATCACCAGGGCGGCGCCGGCGCGCAGGTCGGTGGCCTTGACCGGCGCCCCGATGAGCCTGTCTTTGCCCTTCACTACGGCGCAGTGCCCTTCGATGACAATGTTGGCCCCCATCCGCCGTAGTTCATTGACATGCATGAAGCGATTCTCGAAAACCGTCTCCGTAACTACACTGCTGCCCCGCGCCGTGGTCAGCAGCGCCATGAACTGCGCCTGCATGTCCGTTGGAAAGCCGGGGTAAGGCATGGTCTTGATATCCACCGCTTTCAGGGGCTGTCCGGCGCGGACGCGCAGGCCGCCGTCTATTTCTTCCAGGCTGACCCCGGTTTCGGCCAGTTTGGCCATCACCGCCTTCAAGTGGGTGGAAATGATATTCTCCAGGAAAACATCGCCGCCGGTGGCCGCTGCGGCGATCATAAAGGTGCCGGCCTCGACCCGGTCGGGAATGACGGCATGGCGGGCGCCGTGGAGCTCTTTGACGCCTTCGATTTTGATAACCCTGGTGCCGGCGCCGCTGACCCGGCCGCCCATGGCGTTGATAAAATTGGCCAGGTCGACTATCTCCGGCTCGCCGGCGGCGTTTTCGATGGTCGTTGTCCCCGCAGCCAGGCTGGCAGCCATCATAATGTTCTCCGTCGCTCCGACGCTGGGAAAATCCAGATAAACGGCCGCACCCTGTAGCTGCCTGGCTTCTGCCTCAACGTTACCTTTATTGACGGCGATCCTGGCCCCCAGGGCGGCCATGCCTTTGAGATGCAGATCGATGGGACGGGCGCCGATGGCGCAGCCGCCGGGCAGGGAAACCCGCACCCGCCCCGTACGCGCCAGCAGCGGCCCCATGACCAGGAAGGAAGCCCGCATGCGGCGGACAAATTCATAGGGTGGCTCCAGCCCCGGCAGGGCGCCGGCGGCCACCCTTAAACACTGCCCCCCGTCGGGATAAACAGTAGCCCCCATTTCGCTGATAACCCCGCACATGGTATCCACATCAGCCAGGCGGGGAATGTCTTCCAGGTAACACTCATCCTCAGTCAACAGGCAGGCGGCAATAATGGGCAGCACCGCATTCTTGGCGCCGCTGATCGCCACCCGTCCCTGCAGGCGTGCCTGTCCGCCGATAACCAATGCCTCCAATTTCCCTTAGCCCCTTCGATTTAAGCCTCTTGTCCAGGCTTATTATATTAAGATTTATTATAGCATATAACTTCTAAAGCTGGCTCCGCCCACAACCCAATCTTGCTGACGTGACCATTTCTCCTTTGCTGGCTATAGCGGCTTAAACAACTTGTTTTTTATGGCAGTTTTGAAGCCGTAAGGTACTAAAGCGGGCTCCGCCCACAACCCAATCTTGTCGGCGTGACCATTTCTCCTTTGCTGGCTATGGCGGCCTAAACAACTTGTTTTTTATTGCAGTTTTGAAGCCGTAAGGCACTAATAAAGACTTTTTGCAGCAGAATCATAT
>DFYS01000004.1 GCA_002383405.1 Moorella sp. UBA4076 | reverse complement strand
CTCGGCTTCTTGACCATTATTTAAAACCTCCTCCGGAAATAGCATTCTACCAGAGATGGATATTATGTCGGCCTGTTAGGGGTGAGGCAGGTTCCCTTCGGGCGCTGGTGGCGCCACTATACTTGTGTCGAACTCGGTCGGCTTCGGGCGCGGCCTTAACTCGCCCTTCGGGCTCAGACAGGCGGCCGCGCTGATCCTCAGCCGGCCTCGTTCTTCTGAACTACGCGCAAAGGCGCCCTTCGAGAACCTGCCTCACCCCTCCTGCAGCACTACCATTTTCATCGTTCGCTGGCGGCGGTAAGCCGCCATGAGGGGCTCCTCCGGAAATATCAACATACTTTGCCGTCTTGCATTACTATCCGGCCGCCGACCATGGTTAAAACGGCTCTCCCTTTCAACCAGCGGCCGTGCTGGGGACAGTTACGACTTTTAGATTCATTCTCGTTAACATCCACCTGCCATTCCCGGTCGGGATCAATGACCACTATATCCGCATCTCCACCGACCCCGAGGGTGCCCTTGTTCAACCCCAGGAGGCGAGCCGGGTTGCAGGTCATTTTGGCAATGGCGGCCGGGAGGCTTAATAATCCGCTGTGTACCATGGCCGTCAATACCACCCCCAGGGCTGTTTCCAGGCCGATTAGGCCGAAGGGAGCCTCACGGAAGTCGCGCTTCTTTTCCGCCAGGGTATACGGGGCGTGGTCTGTAGCAATAACCTCCAGCGTACCGTCGACGAGTCCTTCCTTCAGGGCATCCTGATCCTCCTGGCTGCCAAAGGGCGGCTTGATTTTAAAACGGCCCTCCAGTGTCAACATATCCGCTTCGGTCGTATTAAGGTAATGGGGTATAACCTCTCCGGTGACCGCTACGCCGCGTTTCTTGCCTTCGCGGATCAATTCCACGGAACGGGCGCAGCCTACATGACATATATGCACCCGGCTGGCCGTCTCTTCCGCCAGCAGGATATCGCGGGCGACCATGGCCGCCTCGGAAGTATAGGGGATACCTTTAACACCCAGGCACCGGGATACCTCGCCTTCATTAATAACCCCTTCCCCGGTAATGGTCCGGTCTTCACAGTGGACGGCGAAAAATTTATTGATGTCTTTGGCCATAAGCAACGCCTGGCGCATTAAGCCCGCATTCATGAGCGGCTGGCCGTCATCAGAAAAGGCAACGCATCCCGCGGCAACCAGATCCGCATAGGGAGCCAGTTCTTGCCCCTGCTGCCCCTTGGTAATGGCGCCATAAGGCAATACATTAACAACCCCTTCGCGCTTGCTGCGGGCCAGTACGTATTCCGCCACCACGGGGTGATCGCAAACCGGGCTGGTGTTGGGCATAGCGATCAGGGTAGTAAAGCCCCCCCGGGCCGCAGCCCGGGTACCGCTTTTAAAATCCTCCCGTTCCGGGAATCCCGGATCGCGCAGGTGGCAGTGGATATCGATTAACCCCGGCGCTACCACCCTGCCGGTTACATCGATAATTTCTGCTCCGGTAGCGTCTATGTTTGTCGCCACCCGGGTTATTTGGCCGTCTTCAATCAGGATATCGCCTACCAGGTCTACATTATTACCGGGATCAATAATGCGGCCGCCTGTTAACAAAATTGGGGCCATCCTTCTACCTCCTTCCCCAGTTTCACCTTTAATCTAATTTAATTATTTTATTCTTTCGCCGGCGATAAGCCGCTAACCTTTGTAGTATATCACAATGTATTTGCCTTTTTAATGTAAACAATCACCAATTAGCTGGCTACGGATAGATAGGATTCTTTAACCATACTGTTTTCCAGTAATTCCTGGCTGGTCCCGGCCAGGATAATATTGCCCTTTTGCTAAATCATTAATCATTTACATAGCAGGGCTGGCAATTAAACTACAGCCCTAAATACGCCTCGCGAATCGCTGTGTCATTCATTAATTGCTCATTACGGCCCTCACGCACTATGCGGCCGTTTTCCAGGATATAAGCCCGGCTTGCTATTGATAAGGCCACTTCTACATCCTGTTCCACCATGAAAATGGTCAATTGCCGCTGGCGGTGGATAACCTGGAGGGCTTCCAAAATACGATCGACAATCACCGGGGCTAAACCAAGGGATAACTCGTCGATCAACAGTATAGCCGGCTCGCCCATCAAACCTCGCCCGATAGCCACCATTTGCTGCTCGCCGCCGCTTAAGGTTCCCGCCAGTTGATTGCGGCGCCTGGCTACTTCAGGAAATAATTCATAGACCCAGGCAAGGTTTTTATTAATCTCCGCGCTGGACTTTTGCAAAGCAAAAGCACCCATGCGCAGGTTTTCTTCAACAGACATGCCAAAAAATAATTGCCGGCCCTCAGGAACATGGCATATGCCCCTGTCCACTAAATCAGGAGTTGTACAGCCCTTTACGGACTGGCCCTGTATTTTAAATTCCCCGCTCCACAGCGGTAGCACCCCCGATAAAACACGCAGCATGGTTGTCTTGCCAGCGCCGTTGGAACCTATCAGGGCTACTATTTCGCCATGGTGGAGTTCTAACGAGACATCCCATAGCGCCTGAGCTATTCCGTAACCTGTCGCAACGTTTTCCAGGGTTATTAAGGCATCCGCACCCTGTACTTTTGACGTTCCCATTACTGCTGAACCTCCTTGACCGGTCCCTTTTGCCGCCGTTTACCGAGGTAGGCTTCAATAACTCTGGGGTCCTGGCTGACTTCCTCCGGCGGTCCGGCAGCGATTAAGCCACCGTAATACATGACCAGGACCCGGTGGGAAAGATTCATAACCGCCTTCATCACGTGCTCAATCACCAGGATAGTAATCCCGCGCTCGTTTAACCTGCGCACCAGGTGCATCAGTTTTTCAATCTCTTTTAAATTCAGGCCGGCCATGACTTCATCAAGTAACAACAGCCTGGGCTGCATGGCCATGGCGCGGGCGAGCTCCAGGTGCTTGCGCTGGGCCAGGTTGAGTTCCTCTACCGGGGAGTCGGCTCTGGCTTCCAGCTCCAGTAAGGCAAGGGTTTCCCGGACAATATCATTGATATGGGTTCGCTTTAAACCGGCTGCATCGGCACGGAAGAGGGCGCCGATCATTACATTCTCGCGGACGGTCATGCCCTGAAACGGTTTGACAATCTGAAAAGTACGGGCTATCCCCTTCCTGGCAATGGTATGGGGTTTGAGACCACTCAGAGGCTGGCCCTGAAAGAAAATCTCGCCTTTATCCACCGTTATTAACCCGGAGATCAGGTTCATGACCGTCGTTTTGCCGGCACCATTAGGACCGATCAGGCCCACGATTTCCCCTTCGTTGATCGCAAAGGAAACATCATTAACTGCATGAACGCCCCCAAAAGAACGGCTTACATTTCTTACCTCCAAAAGAGCCATTCAAAACCCATCCCTTCTAGAATTCTCCCCCGGCTAAAAATTACCGATTCCCCAGCGATTGAGGGGCCGTGCGACGCCAGCGCCCCGCCTGGCGCAACAACCCCATCAAACCAGCCGGCAGGAAAAGGCTGATCACGACAATTATTAATCCGAGAACGCCCATATGAATAAGGGTAAACTGGCTCCAGACCAGCTCGGACAGGAGTTTCAAAAAGAAAGCTCCCAGGATGGGGCCTAAAATAGTACCCGGTCCCCCTAGTAGAACCATCACAAACACTTCCACCGAAATCATGATATCGAAAACATAAATGGGTTCTAAAAAAGTCAGCCAGTAGGCATTTAAAGACCCGGCGATGCCGGTAATTAACGCGCTGATACTCCAGGCGTAAACTTTATACAGGGTTGTATCAATACCCATCACCTCAGCTGCGTCCGGCTGGGTCTTGATAGCCCGGAGACCATAACCCAGGCGGCCATGTACAATCCAGGCAGTAATCGCTATACTGACCAGCATTAAAATAAACATCGAGTAATAGAAGAACATCCCCTGTTTAACAATATCACCGGGGTATAAAGGCAGGCTGATGCCCTTGCCGCCGCCGGTAATGCCAACATAGGTAACGATCTCCATCACCGCCATATTGATACCAATAGTGGCGATAGCAAAATAGTGCCCCCGCAGCCTCAAGACCGGCCAACCCAGGATAAAGGCGATTAACATGGCCGTTAAACCGCTGATCGCACTGGCCGGGAAAAAGCCCCATTTGTAGTGAGTCATCAGAATCGCTGTCATATAGGCGCCAATACCAAAAAACACCCCGTTGCCGAAAGCGGCATAACCGGCATAACCGACGACTAGATTTAAGGCTTCAGCCATGGCGGCATACATGAAGAGGGAGGTGATCACCCGGATCCAGTATCCCTGGATTACCAGCGGCAGTAACGCCAGGATTATAGCCGCCAGCACCAGTATGATCAGGCCGGCCGGGGAACGTTTCCTGGCGGCAGTAACCGTCTTATCCATAACGGCTTCTCTCCTTTGAACTCTGTCTATTAATTGGTTACCCCGTAGAACTGTTTGCCAAATAATCCCTGCGGCCTGAAGATCAAGATCAATACCAGCATGATAAAGCTGACAGCGTTCATCAGGCCCGGAGCCACATAAGAAGCAGTAAGGGCTTCGGTTACACCCAGGATTAAACCACCCACGACAGCACCGCTAATACTGCCAAACCCACCCAGGACAGTGACAACAAAGATTTTGGTCATGAAAGTACCTCCCAGGGAAGGCGAGACAGTATAAACCATAGAAATTAAAGAGCCGGCCATACCTACCGTCGCCGCTGCCAGGCCATAGGTTAACGCATAAATAAAATCAGTGCGCACACCAACAAAACTGGCTGCCAGCCGGTTCAAGGAAGTAGCCCTAATAGCGTTACCCATCCTGGTGCGACTGAGGAAAAAGGTAAGCAGGCCGACAAGTAATAAAGCGGCTATAAATAAAGCCAGACGGATATATGGTATACTGGCACCGCCGATAACAAGCCCCGCCCCGCTATAAGCAGGTGTAACGGAACGATAATCGGCCGACCAGGCTACCAGCATGGCATTTTGTAATAATAAGTTCAGCCCGTAAGTAACAACTAGCATCATCACCAGACCGTAACGCAGCACTCTTTTGATAATCTGGCTTTCAATAAGATATCCCAGCCCAAACAAAACAAGCGCCGATATGGGCAAAGTCAAAAAGGGATCTACGCCCCACAGGTTAAATAGCCAGAAAGTGATATAAGCCCCCAGGGTCAAGTAGGCTCCCTGGGCCAGATCAACAATATTCATTACCCCCCAGATCAGGGAAAAGCCTATTGCCGCTAGACCATATAAACCTCCCAACAGGAGCCCGTTGATAATTACCTGCCAGTCCACTTTGATACCATCCCCTTTTAAACGCTGTAAATAATAACTGGAGGACCCGGGCGGCCTGGCCCGGCCGTCCAGGTCCTGATTTAATTCCTTTTTATGGTTTTGGGAAAATCGGTTTGTTTTGCTGTAGTTCCTGAGGCCAGATGACCACTACCTGGCCGTTCTGAATCTGGCTGACCGCGGCACCGCTTGTCCCGACATTGACACCCTTTTCATTGAAGCGAATGGGACCCCAGAAGGTTTGTATATCCAGGCCGCGCATGGTGTCGCGCACGGCATCTACCTCCAGGCTACCCGCCTTTTCAATAGCTTTCTGCAGGATAATACCCGTTACCGACGCAGCAGCGCTATAATAAGCCGGTTCCTCACCGAATTCCTTTTTGAATAATTGAGCGTAATCGCCGGCCGAGCCGAAGATATCGCCTTGCCACTGCATATTGGGTGTCCACCATTCGCCGCCCATAACGCCCTCGGCATCCGCTCCCAGGGATTTACGGAAATCGGGAATCGACGTGGCAATAGTAAAGGCCATAATGGCCGGCTTATAACCAAGGTCTTTGGCGTTACGCACGGCGAGAACCCCATCGGCCAGGTAGCCGGTGCCCAACAAGATTTGCGCTCCGGCACCTTTAATCTTGGTGATCATCGAAGACAGGTCCTTGGCGTCAGCCGGGTATTTATCATAATAGACGACTTCAAACCCGTTAGTTTCCGCATATTGTTTCGCACCTTCGGCGACGGAAAGGGAAAAAAGGGCATCGGGAGAAATTATCGCCACTTTTTTCAGGTTCGGATCAAGCGTTTTAGCTATATCAAGGACACCGTTCAAGTAAGTAGTCGCCAGGGGTAAAACCCCGAACAGGTTCTTATAGCCATTCTCGTACAATGAAGGGGCGTTGGCCAGGGGCACAATGGTCAGCTTGTTGTACTTCTCGGCAATAGCGGCCGTGGCCGCGGAAATACCGCTGGAATAGGGGCCCAGCAAGTAGTTTACCTTTTCCTCGGTTATCAGTTGCTCCGTCAGCTTAGCGCTGCGCTGGGCGTCGGACTGGTCGTCCTTATAAATAATTTCTACCTTATATTTCTCCCCATTCACGTTGATACCGCCAGCATTATTTACGGTCTTCTGCCAGAGGTCATAGCCCTGTTTCGTCAGGGTACCCTCGCGGGACATTTGCCCGGTAAATGACAGGGAAGCCCCGATCTTAATGACCTTCTCGCCTTTGTCGTCAACAGCACTTTGATCAGCCTTGCCCCCGCAGCCGGTCAACAAAAAAGCCGCGCTTACTACTACCAGCATTAAATAAATCACGAAACGCCTCATCATAAATACCCTCCTTGATTTGGTTATTTTTCTTCCCGTTGGTTTAAACTTTAGATATTACCTTGCTTCTTGCCACCTCTTGTGGGGCTTGTTCCCTAAAATTCTACCCTTGCTTACCGTCCTCTTCTCGCCTTCCTTATTTTATAAATCAACTCCCAGCACCTGAATCGACCACCCCCTTTAGTTTGATACCGGTGCTCCCACGACAAGATGTCCTTTCCTCTGGTGGTATATTAAAACAGCTTTCCTGCCACCCACTCCCGCTATGTCCCTGCTCGCGCTTACCTTCTGGCTAATCCTATAATCTCTGTTAAGGAACTAAAACCATTCTCGACTAAATAGGCAGCTATGCCTGCGATAATTTCCGGCATTACCAGGGGATTGGCAAAGTTAGCCGTACCTATCTGCACCGCCCTGGCGCCGGCTAATAAGAATTCCAGGGCATCATTGGTATTGCTAATCCCGCCCACGCCAATGACCGGGATATCTACGGCCCCGGCAACTTCCCACACCATCCGTAAAGCTACCGGTTTGATAGCCGGGCCGGATAAACCGCCAAAGATATTGCCCAGTACCGGACGCTGCCGCCGCACATCGATAGCCATGCCGGTAATCGTGTTGATCAGGGCGACAGCATTTGCCCCGGCCTGCTGGGCTTCCTGGGCCATCAGCCTGATGTCGGTGACGTTAGGGGAAAGCTTAATAATTATCGGCCGGGAGGTTTCCCCCCGGGCGAGTTCTACTGCCTGGCGGAGGAGATCTGGATTAGTACCAAAGGGGATACCATCACCCAGATTGGGGCAAGAAAAGTTTAATTCATAGGCACTAATGCCGTTTTCAGTTTCCAGTACCCTGATTACCCGGGCAAATTCCGCAGCAGTTTCACCGGCTACACTGACTATTAAAGACGTACGGTATTGCCTTAATAAGGGCAGTACTTTTTGCCGGAAGGCTTCTACCCCCTCCGAGGGTATGCCGACAGCATTTAACAACCCGCACGGCGTTTCAAATAAACGGGGGGGTTCATTGCCGGGCCAGGGCACCGGGGCTACACTTTTGGTGACAATAGCCCCTAATTGCGAGGGGTCAAAGGCATTGGCCCCCTCCCCATATTCGTATGTGCCTGAAGCGGGCATAACCGGGTTTTTGAGGTGCAAACCCGGCAGCAACTCAATCGCAAGGTTGACATTCATCACCATACCACCTTATCTACCGGGAAAACCGGGCCATCCTGGCATACTTTTTTATAGACAAAACCAGCAGGGCTTCCCGGTTCTCTAACCTTGCATACGCAGCCTTTACAGGAGCCAATCCCGCAGGCCATCGTCTCTTCCAAAAAGATATAGGCGGTGAAGCCATACCTGGCCTGCATTGGCAGCAAACCCCTGGCCAGACGCCGGGAACCGCAGGTATAGACACTGCGGATGGCTATTCCTTCCCTGGCTATCATTTCTGCCAAGAGCGCGGTTAAAAGCCGCCCTTCATTATGGTGACCGTCGTCGGTCGCCAGGGTGACACGGCTTGCGTACAGGGCGAAATCTTCTCTTCCCAGGAGTAATTCGGTTTTCCTGGCGGAAAGGAATGTATATACCGCCAGACCTTTTCGGGCCGCAGCCGTTTCAGCGATAGCCATTAAGGGCGCTGCTCCGATGCCACGACCCAAAAGGGCAATGGCACCTTCCTCAGGTAACACGATCCCATTCCCAGCCGGCCCGGTAAGTTCCACCTTTTCTCCCGGCACCCGCCGGGCTATTTCCGCCGTGCCTTGACCCCTTACCTGATACAGGATCTGCAGTTGCCCCCGCTCAGGGAGAATACGGTACAGGCTGAAGGGCCGGGGTAAAAGCAGGTCGATCCGTTCCCAGGCCTTCAGCATAATAAATTGTCCAGGCCGGGCCTGTTTGGCGATGTCTGGTTGTTCGATGGTCAAAAGGTGGTACTGGTCGCTGACGACTCTTTGCGCTACGATTGTACCTTTAGTAAACATCATTACGCTTTGACCCCGTTTATTGTCATAGTAGAACTTCATGTACCGGTGGTACCATCAGATGATGAAAGCGACTGTGTGGCAAGGCTTTAATCCAGGAACCCAGCACTCAACTGGCAATTTAACGGCTTGAATTGAAGATGGCTACTTGCTCTCTTCCAAATATGCCTGGCGGCTGTGTTCAACATGGGTCCTCATTAGTTGCTCCGCCTTTTCTTTATCTCTGGCGATGATAGCCGTTAATAACGCCCGGTGTTCTTTATTTAAATCCTTGTATCTTTTACGCCAGGAAACAATTTCGGTCCTGACGATGTACTCTTGATAACGTTTTAAGAGCTCAAAAAGGTGCCTGTTTCTAGTGCTGCGGAAAAGGGTACGATTAAACTCGCGGTGAGCTTTTTGAAAGCTGGTGAAATCATGATTATCCATGGCTGTTTCCATCGCGGCTAAAAGCTGCTCCATTTGTTCTATCTCTTCAGTGGATATATGTTCCGCTGCCAGCCGGGCCGCCATCCCCTCTATAGCTACCATGATGGCAAATATCTCCAGCATATCCTCGGCGCCCAGATAAATAACAACGATTCCCTTGCCGGGTTCATATAATACCAGGCCTTCCTGCTCCAGCTTGCGCAAGGCTTCCCGTACCGGTGTGCGGCTGATATTCAATTCCAGAGCTATTTCGCTTTCCATCAACCTTTGCCCCTGGTGATAACGACCCGATAAAATGCTTTCTTTTAAGTAGTGATAGACCGTATCCCGCAAAGGCCGCCGCTGCCGGATACGTTCTAGTTGGGATTGGATTTCATTCAAATAATCACGTCCTTTAATCCCTTAAGTCCAAACATCTTCGCAAAGTGGAAAGAAAATATCGCGGCAGGATTTTGGTTTAAGGCTATGCCGGGTTAGGGATCCTGGATCCCGGATACGTATGGAGTTACAATCATAGTTATTTATTCTACCTTCTTTTTAAAATTCCTGCCAGCAAATAAAAATTAAAGCCCGGACGATTGGTCATTGCATCGTCCGGGCGTCTTTACCCTTGATATAAGGCATTATACTCCTATTTCTTCCCCTGTCAAGTATTTTTTGGCCGCTTCTCTTACGGCATCACCGTAATCTGCCTGCTGCCCGGTTTGATGATCGGCAGGCCCTGCCGGCACAGGGGGCAGATTTCCGGCGCGTAGGTTTCGATATCAAAAGTAATAAGGGACTGGACAGGCACGCCCAGGCCCGCACGGCCGTTGCTGCGGTCAACAAGGGCGCCGACGGCCACCGGGATCGCCCCCTGCTGCTGCACTACTTCAATCACTTCCTGCGCCGAGCCGCCGGTGGTAATCACGTCCTCCACTACCAGCACCCTTTCCCCTTTTTCCAGGGCAAAACTACGGCGCAGGGTCATGACGCCGTTCTCCCGTTCGGCGAATAACGCCCTGGTACCCAGGTGGCGGGATATCTCGTAGGACATGATAATGGCGCCGATGGCCGGGCCGATGACGGTATTGATGTCCATGCCCTCGAATTTCTCCGCCAGCTCCCGGCAGAGGATGGTGTTTTCCTCCGGGAATTGCTGTACGCGGGCACACTGCAGGTAATGGGCGCTGTGCAGCCCGGAGGTCAGGACAAAGTGTCCCTCCCATAAAACCCCGGTGCGTTTAAAGATAGCCATAATTTCGTCCCTGCTCAACATCTGCCTCACCCCATTATTTATATTTGCAATGCTCCTATTAACTCCCGAACGTCGGTCAAGCCCTGTTCTACCAGGTAATTCTCCAGGTCGTCGATAATGACCATTAAAGCGCCGGGGTCCACCAGGCTGGCCGTCCCTACGGCCACCGCGCTGGCGCCGGCCAGCAGAAATTCGATGGCATCGCGGGCGTTCATAATACCCCCCATACCGATTACCGGTACCTGGACCGCCTGCGCCACCCGCCAGACATGGTAAAGGGCCACCGGCTTGATGGCCGGCCCGCTTAAGCCGCCGGCGACATTGGCCAGAGCCGGCCGCCGCGTTTCAACGTCGATGGCCATCCCCTGGAGGGTATTAATCAAGGAAAGGGCGTCAGCCCCGGCATCCACCACCGCCCTGGCCACCGCCGTTATATCAGTCACATTGGGTGTCAGTTTGATTATTACCGGCAGCCGGGTGTTTTGTTTAATCGCTGCCGTCACCCGCGCCGCCATAGCCGGCACGGTGCCAAAAACAATCCCCCCCTCTTTAACATTGGGACAGGAAATGTTGACTTCCAGGGCGTCCACTCCGGCTACTGCATCCAGCCGCCGTGCCAGTTCCGCGTACTCATCAACCGTCCGGCCGGCAATATTGACAATCAATGGCGGGCTGAACTGACGTAAATAAGGCAGTTTTTCCTGGATAAAAACCTCCAGGCCCGGGTTCTGCAGGCCGATGGAGTTAAGCAAGCCGCTGCAGGTTTCCATTAAGCGCGGCGGCGGGTTGCCGGACGTGGGGTGCAGGGTGATGGTCTTGACAACTATCGCCCCCAGGCGGTTGAGGTCGATAAAGGGGGCGTATTCCGCGCCAAAGCCAAAGGTACCCGAGGCCGGCATGACCGGGTTCGGCAGAGTTAAGCCGGCTATCGCCACGGCCAGGTTAACCCGGGACCTTGCTTTTTCCGAATGCCCGGGGCTATGCGGTTGCTGGAGGGTATCCGCCTGCCGGGGGATATCCGGTTGCCGGGGGGTAAAAGGTGGCGCTACCGCCCGCGCCGCCGGATTGATGGCGGTCCTGTCGTCAGCCTGTCCCATAGTTTTCTAGTCCTCCCAGTCAACGGTAGCGGCATCAAAAACGGGACCGCCCGTACAAACATTTTCGTAGTATCTATTGCCCGGGGTGTCGCGCAGGGCAGTCACGCAACCGCGACAGGCCCCTAGCCCGCAGGCCATCCTTTCTTCCAGGGAAACCTCGGCCGGGATAGCTGCCTCCCCGGCCAGGCGGGCAAACTCCTTTAGCTCCGCCCGCGGCCCGCAGGCATAGGCACGGTCATAGTCCCCCGCCTGCAAATATTGTTCCCAGAGTTTGGTCACCGGACCAGACCAACCGGCACTGCCATCATCAGTGGCAATATGTAAATTAATATCCAGTGCCCTTAAAGCCGCCGCTTGAAAGAGTCGCTCCCCATTCTGGGCGCCGTAAAAAAAGTCAACTTCGTAGCCCCTGGCCCTGGCCCTGCGGGCAAGAAAAAGCAAGGGAACAACACCCAGCCCCCCTGCTACTAAAGCGATCCTTATATTGATTTTACTTGCCGGCAATGTAAAACCGCGGCCTAATGGTCCTAGAATATCGATTTTACTGCCTGGCTCCTGCCGGGCCAGCCAGGCGGTCCCTCGACCCTTTACCTGGTAAAGAAAAATTAATTCTCCCTCCTTGCCCAGGTCGTGAATGCTTAAAGGACGCCGCAATAAGGGATCAGTTGTTTCCGAACAGCGAATGTGGACAAACTGCCCGGGTTGGGCTGAACCGGCCACATCCGGGGCGTACAGGTGCAACAGGTAAACCCCCGCCCCCACCTGTTCAGTGGCCAGCACTTCGGCTTCCAGGTTCTGAATCAACCGCTTCACCCTTTTAAACAAAAATCTTTATTATATTCGACGCCGCATCCCATTTTCCTGCATGAAAAAGCCGTTCCTTTCTTCATAGAAAAATATTTCCACAAAGAAATTCCTGCATCATCGACCCATAACTAGACGGTTTCCCGTCCCCGCCAGCGGGATCTCTACAGGCGTAAATTCCCGGAGAACTTCCGGTATCTGCTTGGTTTACGCAGTACTTCTTGCCTGCTTCTTTAGGTTTTTAGCGGCGTTTATGTCCCGGTCATGGTGCGCTCCACAAGAAGGGCAATCCCATTCCCGGATAGATAGAGGCAAGCTTTCTACAACATCACCACAGTTTGAGCAGGTCTTACTACTGGGATAAAATCGATTTACCGTCGTGAGCAGGGATCCGTACCAGACTGTTTTGTAGGAGAGTTGCCGCCGGAATTCTCCCCAACCCACATCGGCAATATGCCTGGCTAGCCGGTTATTTCGTAGCATCCCCCGGACGTTCAAGTCTTCAATCACGATCTCTGACTTGGTTTTCGTCAGATGCGTGGTGAGTTTATGTATGAAGTCCTGGCGGATATTGCGGATGCGCCGGTGTAATCGGGCCAGCGCCAACGCGCTTTTCTTCTGGTTATTAGACCCTTTTTGTTTACTGCTGTGTTTCTTTGCTAACCGCCTCAGTTTTTTTAGGTATTTCCCCAGGGGCTTGGGGGCTTCAATCTTGGTCCCATTAGACATAACAGCAAAGTAGTTCAATCCTACGTCAATGCCAACAACTTCGCCAATGACTGGTTCGGGCTCTGGAAGCTCTGCCTCACAGGTCAAACTGACAAACCAGCGATCTGCTTCCCGGCTGACTGTGGCTGAGAGAATCTGACCGCTTATCTCTGGTTCCTCTTTGAGACGGATTACGCCCAGCCGGGGAAGTTGGACAGCTTTCTGTTTAACCTTGATTGATCCGGTCAATCGGAAGGAATCGTGCTCTCCTTTCTTCCTAAACCTGGGGAAACCTACCTTCACCCCGGTTTTCAGGCCGCGAAAGAAGTTCTTAAAGGCCCGGTCCAGATCTCGCAGGGCCTCCTGGGGAGCACACTTGGAAACCTCGTACATCCAGGGAAATTCCGTCTGTTTAAGCTTGTTCAATTCCCGGTGCTGTTCCATTGCATTGGTGGACTTCTTTTCTGCCTGGTAGAGTTCGATCCGGCGGGCCAAGCCCCAGTTGTAGGCGAAGCGGGCACAACCGGCATGTTTGGCAAGAAGGATTCGCTGGTCCGCATTTGGCTTTAACTCGTAGCGGTAGGCCCGGTTAATCTTCACGCGCCATCGCCTCCATTGCCTTTTTTGCTTTGTTCTTGGCAGACCTACGGCCATACAACCGGGTGCAGAATGACGTGAGAACTTCAATCATGTCTTGCTCCAGGTCATCCTTCTTCTCCGTTTGATCCATGACCACAACCCGCCTCCCTTGGGCAGCCAGGGAGGACTCTACATATTCAAAGCCAAACCGCATCAGACGATCGCGATGTTCCACCACGATCACGCGAACCTTTGGATCTGCCAGCAACTTCATCAACTTCGGACGGCGTCCATTTAAGCCGGAGCCAATCTCCGTAACGGCTTTTCCGACTTCCCATCCCTGTTCGTTGGCATAGGTTAGCAAGCGGGAAATTTGTCCGTCCAGGTCACTTTTCTGGTCGGCGCTGGATACTCGCGCATACAACGCGATTTCCCCTGGTAGTTCACCCTTCTCTTTGACCAGAATCGTCCCTGTCGGCGTTTGTTCCGCTGGTACGGGCAACTTCCCAGCCTTAAACCATTTCCAAGCGGTTCTATATGTGATTCCGTTTATCTTCGCCCACTCACTTAGCTTCATGGAAATATTATACCACAGAAGGAAATATCCGTCTATACTTCTTCCAGCTGTTGTTTGCCCTAACGTGTAAAAATGCGTTATGGTTTTTACTGCTGAAGTTTATCATCTAACCTAACGGCTCCAGCGTTATCCACCGCCACTACCACGAACCCGGCCAGCCACCGTATGGACTTACCGGGCTATTGGCTATTAGATTGGCCTCGAGGCGGGTTGATGAGTAGACGGTGATTGGCAATCAGTGCAAAAGGCTCACCGAAAAAAGGAAGTCCTGTGTATAATTTGTTCCCTTTCCAGGTACGTTTATACTTAACCTGCAAGGCTGCCCTTCCTGGTTCAAAGCCTACCGGTCATGACCTCCCGAAGCATATAGATGCGGTATGAATAAAGGAAAATGCTAAAACAAGATGGGTCAGAAAAAGTGGGCAGCCTTACGGTACTAGTTCCATTCACTCCATCTATCTTTTTTTCATTCTATCAGCGTGGTATAATAAAATTGTTAGAAAGTATTTGCCAGGAAGGGGTTTGCTCTTTGGCCCTGAATATCTTTGACCGCAGTGTCAAGGCCCTGGCCCGGCGCTACCCACTGCCTTTCATCAAGGTAGCCCTGGGATCTATTGAGGATTTAACCGTGGCAACCATCGAGAACCCGGAGATCAACCTGCCGGAAAGAAGGCTTGATTTCGTCTGTAGCCTGCGACAGGATGAGAGGGAGGAGACAAAAATGCTTCAAGAAGCCAGCATTGTTCAAGAGTGGATAAATGAAGGATTGGAAAAGGGGAAAAAAGCAGGTAAGGTTGAAGGTGAAATCGAAGCCTTAAAAAATGCTATCCTGGAAGTGCTAGAGGAGCGCTTTATGAGGGTGAAAAAAGGTATCAGCGGAAAGTTGTCCGCGATTGACGACCCGGCAGTGCTACGCTCCCTGCACAGGAAAAGCGTAAAGGTAGAAAGCCTGGAGGAGTTTGCTCGGTTGCTAGAAGAAGTAGAAAACTGATGGCATACAAAAGAAAGCCCCGCTCTGCCTGGTAGCCGGCACAGCGGGGCTTTGTGCACCCTGGAATTGAAGAGTGAGGCCGGATTGTTCGGTACAGTAATCGATCGTTCTCTGGCATCAGGTTAGATGGGGCTGGAAAAGTAACCTGTAAATAGGGTGTATAGCTTACTGTATACAGTGTCTTATGTCATCCTTACGGCTGGCCGCACTCGCCGGCTTCGCCCTTCAAGATAGCCAGGCCATGGGGCAGGGCCGGGATGATGGCGGCCAGGTTTTCCCGTACCCCTCTGGGGCTGCCGGGGAGATTGACAATCAGGCTGCGGCCGCGGATGCCGGCGATGGCCCGCGAGAGCATGGCGTGAGGTGTCGCCTGGAGGCTGGCGGCGCGCATGGCCTCCGGCAGGCCCGGCACTTCCCTTTCGATCACGTCCCTGGTAGCCTCCGGGGTTACATCGCGGGGGCTGAAGCCGGTGCCGCCGGTGGTAAGGACGAGGTCGGCCGCCACCACATCGCAGAACTCTCGCAGCTTGGCGGCCAGGAGCTGGCGCTCGTCGGGTACGACCGCATAGGCCACCACTTCCCCGAGGGTAGCCACTATCTCCCGGATGGCGGCTGCGCTCTTATCCTCCCGCTCACCGCGGGAGCCCTTGTCGCTGGCCGTAAGGATGGCTACCCGGATCACGAGGCCACCACTCCCCCATCACCGACCTGCTGCTGGTTCGAGCCATAGCTTGCCTTTCCACTTCCTACGGCCACTACCTCGATAGTATCCCCCACCTGGACCGGGCCGCCCTCCAGGATGGCCACGAAGATGCCTTCCCGGGGCATGACGCAGTCGCCAGCCTGCTCATAGATGGCGCAGTGGCTGTGGCACTTCTTGCCGATCTGGGTAACCTCGGCCAGGACCTCTTTGCCGAGCCTCAGTTTGGTGCTCACCGGCAGGGATACCAGGTCGACCCCCTCCGTTGTCAGGTTCTCGGCGAAATCACCCGGCCCGACATTGAGGCCCTTGGCCTGCATTTTGGCGATGCTTTCCCTGGCCAGCAAACTCACCTGGCGGTGCCAGGGACCGGCGTGGGCGTCGCCTTCGAGGCCGTGATTGGCAACAAGCATACCCCTGGTGATGTTCTTTTTACGTTCACCTTTATTGGCCGAAATACATACGGCTACGATGCGTCCCATGGTTCTTCCCCTTCCCGCTGGAAGTGGCCGCTGCGGCCACCGCTTTTTTCTACCAAACGAATGTTATCGATAACCATACTGCGTTCGACGGCTTTGCACATGTCGTAGATGGTCAGGGCGGCCACACTGACTGCCGTCAGGGCTTCCATTTCGACGCCGGTCTGGCTCACGGTCTGCACCCGGGCTTCGATTTCGATCGCCCCGGCCTCGCGGTCGGGGCGGAAATCAACGCCGGCGGCGCTGATGGGCAGCGGGTGGCAGAGAGGGACCAGCGACCCCGTCTGCTTGGCGGCCATTATACCGGCCACCCGCGCTACGACCAGGACATCGCCCTTCGGCATCCGCCCGTCCAAAATGAGGTCCAGGGTATCCCTGCTCATCAGCACCCGGCCGCGGGCGACAGCCACCCGCTCGGTAACGGCCTTGGCGCCGACGTTGACCATACGCGCCTGCCCTTTGGCGTCAAGATGAGTAAGATTATCTTCCATATGGGTGTTTCAGACCCCTTCCCTATCGACGATACTTTAAAAGGCTGACTTATATTATCCCCGGCCCTGAAGGGCCACAGACATCAGCCACCAATCTGGGACATGACCCGCGGCTGCGACCATCCGTCTTCCATATGGTGGCGTTCGGGCTTCAGCGTAATCGCCCGGGTAAAGATGGCCGCCAGTTCGGCATCTGTTGCCCCGGTGCGTAAAGGTCCTTTGATATCTATTTCCCTGTCCCAGTAAAGGCAGGGGCGAAGCTTACCATCGGCCGTCAGGCGCAGGCGGTTGCAACGGTGGCAGAAGTGATTGGACATGGCGCTGATAAAGCCGATACTGCCGCGGCCACCGGCCACCCTGAAGTTAACCGCCGGGCCGTTGGTTGCCAGGCCGGCTAAAGGTTCCAGGGGATAGGCCGCATTGATCCGGCTTTTAATCTCGTCTATGGCTACGTAACCGCTGCTGGAGGCAGCAGCGGCGCCGATGGGCATCAGTTCGATAAAACGGACATGCAGGGGCTCTGCGACAGCCAGGCGGGCAAAGTCCAGCACCTCGCCGTCGTTGAAGCCGCGGATGATGACAACATTGAGTTTCACCGGCGCCAGGCCGGCGGCCAGGGCAGCGTGGATACCCTGCCAGACGCTGGCCAGGTTGCCCCGACGGGTGATGTAGCGGTAGCGGTCTTTCTTCAGCGTGTCCAGGCTGATATTGACCCGCTTTAAGCCGGCGTCCTTGAGGGGGTGGGCCAGCCCGCCTAAGAGTATACCGTTGGTGGTCAGGGAGAGCTCCTCGATAGCCGGCAGGGCGGCCAGCTGCCGCACCAGGGTGACCACGTTTTTGCGCACCAGGGGCTCGCCGCCGGTGAGGCGGATGCGCTTAATCCCGGTGCTGCCGGCGACCCGCGCCAGGGTGACGATCTCTTCCAGGCGCAGGATATCGTCGTGATTCTTTAATGGTACCCCCGTTGCCGGCATGCAATACCGGCAGCGCAGGTTGCAGCGGTCGGTAATGGCGATGCGCAGGTAGTTCACCTGGCGCTGAAATGTGTCTTGCACCAGCTTCCCCTCTTTCCGCCAGAAATAGACCTGCTGGAAACAGGCTTATACCAGAGAGCACGTTTACCGGAATATGAACTATATCGCCAGCTGCGGTCGTTTCCCTGAAGGTCCTCTACAGCTCCCTTAGTACCTTACGGCTTCAAAA